>JAUILJ010000535.1 GCA_030433055.1 Polyangia bacterium | reverse complement strand
AGTTCACCGAGGAAACAAAGCCGCTCCCAGAGCGGAAGTGGGGCGTGATCAGCGCGAAGCTCAGCCTGACGAATGGCCAGGGCGCTCCCAACCCTCGCGCGCGGGCTATCCACGAGCAGTTTGGAGACAACCTCTTTCCGATTCGTGGCCAGCGCTTCGCGGTGCTGAGCACTGGCGCCGCCGCTGATCCCAACGACACTGCTCCTGCATTTCAGCCGTTCCAGCCTGGCATCGAGAACCAGAAGCAGAGCCAGTTCCCCGCGGATTGGTACGCTGCCAACGGCACTCGGCTGCCGAACGCTCCTGGCTGTCCTGAGCCCCAAGGCAATCGCGCCAATGATCCGGTGATGCTGACGCTGCGCATTCGTGTTCCCAGCAACGCCCGCTCCTTCAGCTTCAATCAGCTCTTCTTGAGCTCGGAGTTCCCCGAGTACGTGTGCAGCGAGTTCAACGATTTCGTCATAGCCTTGGTGGACTCGAAGGCTACGAGCAACCCAGCGGACAAGAACCTGGCGGTGTACATTGCTCCGAGTTTTCAGCGCTTCCCGATTGGCGTGAATCTGTCTCGTGGCACCAACCTGTTCAGCGTCTGCGATGACGGGCCCACGGGCTGCGAAGGTGGGGTGGCCGGAACGGCGAGCTGCATTTCGGGGCCGAACTTACTGACGGGCACCGGCTTCGACGTGGTGGACGGTGGCTGTGGAACTCCGCCGAACTCCAGCGACTTGGCGGGCGGCGGCACCGGCTGGCTGACGACTGCCGGCAACGTCATTCCGGGCGAGATCATGGAGCTACGCATCGCCGTGTGGGACACGAGCGATGCGTTCTATGACTCGTTGGTGATGCTCGACAACTGGCTCTGGAACCTGAGCCCGGCGAGCCCGGGCACCAACTGACGTCCGCTGCCCCCGGTGTGAGAACGCCGCGCCTCACCCCCACCTCGTGCCCTGTCTCCGCAGTGGGGTAGCTGTGTCCGACGGCTGCGGCTAGAGCGGCAGCGCAGCCCGATAAACCGCGAGGAAATACATCGGGACGCGGTAGGCGTGGAGGCCAAACTCGTCGTCGCCGAACTGGAACAGGGTCTGCAGCAGGAACAGGTCCTTGCCCTTGATGATGCCTGGCCGCGTGCCGTAGACCAGCCCGTACTGGAAGCGATCATCGCGCCCATCGCCACGCGGGGTGTCGATGTAGCGGATCGTGGGTCCCACGGCGCCGAAATCCCGATGGCGGAAGAAGAACGTGCTGTCGTAGCGGTACAGCGTGCCGCCGTCGTGGGGGAAGGCGTGGAACCAATCGAAGGAGTTGTCGTTGCGATCTTCCCCACGAACCGTACCCGTGTGGATCCAAAAGAAGGAGTCCAGAGGGATCACGAGGCGCAGCCGCCCCTCCCAGTACGGGAAGGTCTGAGAGCCGTAGATCTTGTCCGACTCTCGATCGTTGCGAACGTCCCGCGTGTTGACGTCTTTGTCGTCGAACAACCCGTCGCCGTTGAAGTCTTCGCCCGGTACCAGGGTGTGGTCGCGATGCACGTCGCGAATCCCTACGGAACCGCCAAGCGTGAAGAGGAAGACGCGAACGTCGAGGTTCGCGCTGGCGTCCTTGTAGGGATAGCTGAAGATGCCGCTGACGCGGCTGTACAGCATGCTCATCCCCTCCTCGAGATGAGCCCGATTCTCCAGGCTGACCTGGCCGCCGACGGTGTACGCATCGAGCAGCAGATCGGTGCCCGCGGGTGGTGGATTCAGGAAGTAATCCCGTGGTGTTTTGGCCTCAGCACTAGAGCAGACGGACGTTAGACCGACGGCCAGCGCGCCAGCCGCGAATGCCCCCCTCGTATTCTTCATCTTTTTCTCTCAGCTCCGGCGTCGACGACTGAATGCCAGCACCAACCCGGCGAGGAACAACACGCTCCCCACGGGCAGGCCCTTGGATTGCGCAGGTACGCTGCAGCCGCAGCCGCCCGGCTTCTCCTTGATGGGTTCGGGGCCGTTCCCGCCGCTCTTCATTGGAGGGGCGTCCTCATCGACCGGTGCGCCATAGACTGGATCCCAGCCCTTCTTGCCCACGCCCGGATCCGCGACGTCCATTTCGGACTGATCGGGGTCGCCCGACTTGGTGGCGTCCTCACCGTCCTTGATGTTGCCGTCCTTGTCGACGGACTTCATCTGGTCGTCTTTCTTCTTCTTTTCGCCCTTGTCCACGAAGGAAATCGAGCGGCGATCGACGACTGGGTTCTCACCCTCGAGCACCAACTTGGTGGTGCGCCCGATCGTCTGTCCGGTGCTGCCGTTGCGCAGAGTGACCTTGTACTCGCCAGCCTCGAAGCCATGGCCACGGGTGATCTTGAAGGTGAAGCGCGTACGCTTTTGAATCGTGCCGCGACCGGGGTCCAGGAAGCCGATCGTGACGGACTCGATCTGAGCTTGCTTGTTGGTGATGGGCACCTTGCGCAGCTGCGGCCCCTCTTTGCCGTCCACCAGGTTGCGCTCGTAGTACATCGTTTGCTGGAACTCGAACTTGACGGGCACGTGGGCCACGTCCGGAGCCTTGGGCAAGCTGATGGTCACCTCGAGGTGCCAGGACCCGGTCCCCTTCTCCTTGGGGCGAGTGTCCTTCCATTGCACGCTCCCAACAGCGCTCGCGTTGAGTGCGAAGCTGGTCAGCAACAGCGAGACTGCCAGCACTAGGAAACGACGCAGCATTCCACCACCTTCTGAGCTCATAGCTCGACCTCCAGAGGGAGAGACGCTAACAGAAAGCCGGCAGCGTGGGGAACGGGCTCGGAAGACCAGGGCGGGGGAAGTCAGCTCCCGGTAGCGTGCGATCCGGCTCGGCCTCGACGCGAATGCACCCAGCTCAGAATGATCCGCCGAGGCTGCGTCATTCGGCGCTCCAGTGGTGGCCCCATCAGGCTCGGGCGTGGGCGTGCGGTTTGCTGCTCGGAGCCGTGGCGTGCGCTCCCCCACCTCGACCCGCGCAGCACCACACGATCCGAGTCTTCGCGCCAGAGCCTCCAGCTCCGGCTCCGCTCGAGCCACCGCGAGCCGTAGAGCCCGAGCCTCCACACGACCTGTGTAGCGATCCTCCCTCGCCCGCCCCACGCTGCGGAAGCGACCTGCTGAGCGTACCAGTCAGCTTGGCGTACCACCCCCGCTACGCATTTCCGCCCACGGAAATTCGGCGCGTCCTGGATCAGGTTGCGGCTGCGATGCGGGCGCACCCAAAGTGGCAGATGCTGAGGGTCGAGGTGTACTCCAGCCAGAACCCCGGAGCTGACCACCGACGCGTGCGCAAGGAGATGCTCCTGAGTCAGGCGCGCGCGGACGCGATCTTTGGCTACCTGTTTCACAAGCGACGCATCTCCGCGGAGCGTATGGATGCCATCGGGTATGGATATGACGAGCGCTTCGCTCGCGACGATGTGCGCTGGCCCGTGGTGCTACGCCTGGTTCATCGGCTAGATTAGTCACCGAGCGTTCGTGCCGTCTCGAGCGGACCTGAGACCAAGGCACGACCGCGTTGATGAGGAACGTCGTGAGCGAGGCCAAACTCGAGCAGCTGCTTGCGCTCTTGGAGCATGCCTCCGAGGGCCTGATGGTGCACGACACTGAAGGCGTCCTGCGCTACGTGAACCAGCGCTTCTGCTCGGTGCTTGGCTACACACGCGCGGAGCTGATGCAGCTCACGGTGTTCGACATCGAGGTCGGAATCGATGCGGCGAAGGTCAGACAGATCTGGCGCTTGATGGTCGATGGTGAAGTGGTGGACCTCGAAGGCGAGCATCGCGCCAAGAACGGGGAGACCGTGGGCATACGGGTGCGCGCCCGCTGCGATGATTCCTCGGGGGAACGCCTGTTCTACATCGCCGCTCGAGAGGCGCTGGAGTCCTACGACTTCGCGATCGCGATCAATCGCGAGCTGGAGTCGATTCAACAGCGTCTGGTCGCGTCCGAGGCGAGTTACCGCGCGCTCCTCGACACCGTCAAGGAGGCCATCATGGTGCTGGACTGGGACTCCGCGCTGTGCATCTGGGCCAACGACGCGGCGTGCGAGATGTTCGGCTACACGCGGGAGGAGCTGCGCTCGTTCACTGGTCGCATGCTGCTGCACGAGTCGCGGAGACATGAGGCGGACACGCTGAGTGAGACACTGCGCCAAGGTGGCCGCGCGGCGGGTCGCTTGCTGATGAAGCGCAAAGACGCCGAGGCCTTCTGGGCGGACTTCTCGATCACCGTCTACGACACGTTGCAAGGCAAGCGCATGGTCGACGTGTTTCGCGACGTCAGTGATACCGTGCGGTATCAAGAGGAGCTCGAGCGCAAGAACCAGGCGCTGATGGCGGCACAGGCAAGGCTGCTGCACTCGGATCGCCTCGCGACCATTGGTCAGATGGCTGCGAGCATCGCCCATGAGATCAACAACCCCGCGGCCTATGTCGTCACCAACTTGCAGGCGCTGCGGGCGCTGCTCGAGACCGAAGAGACGCCCCTCGCCGACCTGCAGTCGGAGCTGCTGCCCATGGTGCACGACTCCCTGGATGGCATTCAGCGCATCCTCGACACGACCCGGGACCTCAAGTCGTTCAGCCGCCTGGATCAGCAAGAACTGCTCTGGGTGGATCTCAACGAGGTGGTGCGGGTTGCCGCCAAGCTGGCAGCCAACGAATTGCGCCACCGCGCGGTGCTTCGGCTGGAGCTGCAGCCATTGCCGAAGATCCCTGCCTCCGAGGGCAAGCTCACCCAAGTCCTGGTCAACCTCTTGATCAACGCCGCCCACGCGCTCGAGCAGGGGCCCGGTGACGGCCAGCAGGCGCGGGTGACCGTCACGAGTCGAGCGGAGAAGCGCGAGCTCGTGATCGACGTGCGAGACACCGGGCCAGGCGTGGCGCCCGAGGTGCGGGAGCGCCTCTTCGAGCCGTTCGTGACGACCAAGACGCCGGACCGCGGGACGGGACTGGGGCTGTCGCTGTGCGCCGAGATCATGCGCGCTCATCGCGGGAGCATCGAGCTCGTCCCCACCGCCATCGGAGCGTGCTTTCGCCTGCGAGTGCCAGTCGATACGGGGCTCAAGGTCAGCCGGGCCGCGCCGTGTGCTCCAGAGCCTCCGGCTCGCCGGCTGCGGGTGCTCCTGGTAGATGACGAGCCGCTGCTACTGAAGTCGCAGGACCGGCTGCTCAAGCGTCACTTCGAAGTGCTCACCGCGGGGGGAGGTGCCGAGGCGCTGGATGTGATGCGCAGGGACCCAGACATCGACCTGGTGGTGTGCGACTTGATGATGCCGGTGATCGATGGGCCGGAGTTCCGCGACCGAGTGCTGGCCGAGCTGCCCGAGTATTCCGCGCGGGTCCACTTCTGCAGCGGTGGCGCGTTCACCGAACGAGTGCGCGGCTACATCGCCGAGCACGGGGTGACGGTGCTGGACAAACCGGTGACTCGCGAGGTGCTGGAGAGCTTGGTCGAGCGCGGCGCCTCGGAGTACCCGCTCGGTCGCTGACCTCAGTTTGGTGTCAGCAGCTGGCCCCGCTCAATCAGCGGTACCCCCTCGCCCTGCACGCTCGAGAACGCCTGACACGTCGCAAATGCAGTGGGCGCGCTCCAGCCGGCCCCGGTGACCTTGGCGGCAGGATCTCCGATGGACAGATGTAGCCCTGGGAGGTTCTGATCCACCAGCGCCTCTCCTGTTGCCGTGTGGATACTCGGGTTGACGCCGATACAGATCAGGCCGATGCGGCTCGAGTTCTCCGAACACGCGAGCATGCGCACGATGTCTCGCTGGAGTTCTGGTGCTTCTGGGCAGCTCAGGCGGGTCACCCGGCCACCTTCGAGCACTAGGTGCACCGGGGTCTTTTGCAGCAGGCCATGACGCGCCCCGAAGTACTCGCCCACGCTCGCGTTCGCCACGAAGCGCCCGCTGACGTGCTCGGGGTTGGTGTACAGCGCACCGGCCGGGAGGTTGCCCCAGCGACCCGGCTCGAGCACCCCGAGCTGAGGAAACCAGCGCGCCTTGGCGGGCAACAGTACCTCGAGGTTGGTGCCTGCGCTGGAGG
>JAUILJ010000534.1 GCA_030433055.1 Polyangia bacterium | reverse complement strand
GAGTTCCTCGAGAGGCCGCACGCACAAACCGAGATCGGCTCCCAGCTCCTCCAGGCTCGGAACTGGCCCGGTCCACAGCGCGTCGCCTGGATCCGGCGGCGGAGCGAACAGCGTCCATTCTCCACCCGAGAACGCCAACACGGCTCCCTCCACATGGCGCCCAACGAGGTAGAGAAAATGACTCTCGGCGCGGAAGCGGTAGCGATTGTGTGGGAAGTTTCGGGGACGAGAGTACCCCGCGACGAGCCAAACGGGGGCCTGCCACGTCGGTGACAGCAGTGACGCAAGCCGCGCTCTGCGCGCCGCGAACGCGGCAGGGGGGGAAGGCACCGTCCACGAGAACGTCTCGGCGCTGGGGGTCTCAGGCACGCTCATGCGGGGCATCCTACGGCGCCAAGTGGCGCCAGAGTAGTGATCGCTGGGTGCGTTCGGCGAACAGCTCCCAGATCCAATCGCCCAGGTGGCTCGTAAGCGACAGGAGCCGCTGGAAGCGCACCGCCGCCACGCCGGAACTGACCCCGGGCCAGCGAAAAGTTGAACGCTTATCGGGGATCTGAAACCATGACTCGCCCTAACCGTAGGGGGGGTGGCCGAAGCACTGACAGCACGGTCGGCTGCTTTGGGGGAGGCGGACCAAGACGTTCGCCGAACGTTTGTCCGTGTCGTCATCAACAGGAGTGAGATTGAAATGAAGCTTGGAACCGCTATCGCGACCGCAGCCTCCGCAGGGCTGCTCTTGGGAACCATCGTGGCTTGTGGCGGCAACGCACCCGACGCCGCAGCACCGGATCCGGCGGCCGCCGCTGGTGCGAAGGACTGCTGCAAGGGCATGAACGAGTGCAAGGGCAAGGGCAGCTGCAAGACCGAAGCAAATGAGTGCGCCGGTAAGAACGAGTGCAAAGGCATGGGCGGCTGCAACGCGCACTGCCCCAAGTGAGGTGACTCACGTTGCGCTCCGCCAGCTGATCTAGGTTTTGCTGGCTGACGCGCGACTCAAACGAGGGGCGATCCGTACGGGTCGCCCCTCGTTTACGTATGTACCCACCCAATCCAGGGTAAGCCCCGCACCCTTGCCCCTCACCGCGCACGTCGAACCCGAGAACACGAACTGACATGTCGGAAGCAAGCAGCAAGCAGCCCCGCCTCGGGGCTCCAGATCACGGAGTGGGCATCGGGCTGCGAGTGCCCCACTACCGGGAGATCCTGGACACCCGTCCCGCCGTCGACTTCTTCGAGATCATCTCGGAGAACTTCATGGTTGATGGGGGCAAGCCTCGCTACCACCTCGAAGCGGTGCTCGAGTCCTACGACGTGATCCAGCATGGCGTTTCCCTGGGGATTGGCTCGCCGGAGCCGCTCGACACCGAGTACCTGAAGCGGCTGAAGGAGCTGGTACGCGTCGTCAAGCCCGCTTGGGTCAGTGATCATTTCTGCTGGGGCACGGCCGACGGCGTGAACATCCACGACCTGTTGCCGTTGCCGTACACCAAGGCGGCGATCGAGCGCGTCGTCGAGCGCGCGAAGCAAGTGCAAGATTTCCTCGAGGTGCGCTTCGCTCTGGAGAATACATCGAGCTACCTCGCCTACACGTCGAGCCAGATGCCCGAGTGGGAGTTCGTGAGCGAGGTCGTCGAGCGCGCCGACATCGGCCTGATGTTCGACGTCAACAACGTCTACGTCTCAGCCTACAACCACGGCTTCGACCCCTATGAGTTCGTTCATCGGGTGCCCCACGAGCGCATCGTGCAGATCCATCTGGCCGGGCACACGAACCTCGGCACACACATCATCGACACCCACAGCGGGCCGGTCATCGACCCGGTCTGGGATCTGTACCGGGAAACCATCGAACTGACCGGCCCAGTCTCCACGCTGATTGAGTGGGACGACGAGATCCCGGCCCTGCCCGTGGTCCTGGGAGAGGCCGAGCGGGCTCGGCAGGTACGGCGAGCTGCTGTTGAGGCCCGGACTTTGCGGACCCAGCGCGGGCAGTCCACGGCACCGAGCTACGTGCCTCACCCCCCGCCCCGCCCGATCGATGCGCCCATCGGAGCAGGAGGCTGGAGCGTGGGCGGCCCCCGTGAGCACGCGAGTGAAGAAGCCGGGAGCGTCGCATGAGCGCTGACGGCACGGGCGCGGACTCACTCCGCACGGAAACACAAGAGCTGAACGAGCTGCAGCGCTGGATGGCGCTCCGGCTCAGGGAGCTGCGGGGCCTACCGAAGAGCCCGGAGACCAGCGCGCTCGCGGCAGAGCGCTTCACCGGCAACGACCGACTGAGCCCGGTGGAGCAGCTCGAGGTCTACCGCCAACAGTTCTGGTTGCGTCACACCAGCGCGCTACTCGAAGACTTCCCGGGCTTGAGCGGCATCCTGGGTCAGGCAGACTGGGAGCGCCTGACCGAGACGTACCTCCAGGCCTACCCGCCAAAGGGCTTCACCTTGCGCGACCTCGGCGCGGACCTCCCGGCTCACATCACGACCTGCGACTGGCTCGACAAGCAGGAGCTATGCGAGGACATGGCGCGCCTCGAGTGGGCCTACGTGGAGCTCTTCGACTCCGCGCTGGCACCACCGGTCTCCCCGGAGAAGATCGCCAGCATCCCGGAAGACGCGTGGAACGGCGCGCGACTCGCGCTGCAACCAAACCTTCAGTTCGTTTCCTCCCGGTATCCAGTCGCCGAGCTGCGCTTGGCGTTGCGCAGGGCTCGCGACGGCGCCGCAACGGCACCACTCGCGCTACCCGAGCAGGCGCCCGAATGGCTCGTGCTCTACCGCAAGGGCAACGATATGTACCGCGAAGAACTCAGCCAAGCGGGGTTCAGTCTCTTGCGCAAGCTGCGAGACGGAGTGCCACTGCTCGCGGCGTGCGAGGCCGTGGGCGCGGCGCTGCCCGAAGCCGCCAGCGAGGTGGGAACCCAGATCGGCCCTTGGTTTCAGCGCTGGGCATCGCTGGGCTTCGTGGTCGACGTGAGCCCACCTGACGCGGACAAGCGGAACGTCACGCGAACTCCGTAGTGATCCGAGAGCGCTGGCCGCACGAACGCGCGCTGGTAGTCTACCTGGCGCGGCTCGAAGCCTCGGCTGAGCACGTGATCGATACGCAAGCCTCCCGTGTCTGGGTGAGCTTGAAGCGGGTTCTGATAGCAGAACGTACAGTCATCTGCTTGCCCTGCGGCAGCGTCCCTGAGGCCCGTGCCCGCCAGGAGGCGCGCAAAGTGCTGCGGGAGCCGCGCTTGATACTCCTCGCGGCCCTGCCCCGCGTGCGGGCCCGTGTTCAAGTCCCCGAGCAGCACGACAGGATTGCTGCCAGGCTCTCCAGCGCCGATCAAGCGGGCCAGCTCGTCGATTTGGCGAGACTGCTCCGAGATGAACTGGCCGGCGGGCGGGTGCTTCATCCCGCGCAAGAACGGCGTCAGGTGCGTGCAGTAGGCGTCGACCTCCCCGAGTGTTGGGTGCGCGACGCGCGCATGGATGATTCCCCGAGGATGCATGCTCGACTCGAACTGCTCGTACTCGACATCCAGCACCGGTAGGCGACTGACCAAGGCGGTGCCGTAGCTGCCATCGAGCAAGTAGGGTTTGGGGGAGAGGCTGCCGTCACTCTCATCACCCGACTGTGCGGCGCATCTAGCCAAGCTCCCCAGAGGGTCATCCAGATCCCTGCTCAAGCAAGCGGCGCAGCCATCACTCAGGCCATCGAGCTGACCCCGACAGCTGTGGATCGCGCAGCTCGCGACATCTGATTCCCCAAGGCAACTCTTTGCCACACAGCCGACCAGGTTGGTGAGCTCGGAGTCAGCGCAGCTGAGCCCTGCGACTGACTCCCGCGGAGGGCTCAGCCAGCGGACCCCGGAGCCTGTGGTCAGCGCGCTGGTCAGCGCCACTCGATGCCGTTCGAGCCAGACCTCTTGCAGACAGGCCAGGTCGAAGTCATCGGCAGCGAGCGCTGCTCCGATCTTGGTCGCGCGTTCGTCGATCTGGGGCACCACCCCCGGCGCCAGCCCCGCGTTGAATGTGAGCACGCGCAGCTGGTGTGCACTGGGTGCGTCAGTGCGTGAACTGGGGTTCGCTTCGAGCGTCACCGAAGCGCTCTCGCTGGAGAGGATTCGCAGGCGCTCAGCGCAACCCCCGAGCACAGGCAGAGCCGCAAGAGCTACCAACGCGCTGATCCACCCCGCGAGGCGAGCGCCACCGGGTCGCTGAACTGAGTCGTGCACGGCAGGCACCTCGCAAGAGCGATGCCAAGGTCGCTCGGCCCCTGCTCGCTCCGACCCGCGGCGAGCTAGTGTAGCGAACTACGGAGACAGGACACTAGAGTACGTCGAAGGGGTAGCCGTTGTCCTCGTAGGCCCTGGACGCGATCAGCTTGCGTAGCTCGTCATCGTTGTTCACCAGCTTGTTGAGGTTGCCACGAATACGCAGGATCGCGGCTCGGGAGAACATGCTGGTCATGTCGAGCTCGCGCCGCGCCCCTTCTTCGCCTCGCTGCTGGATGGCTCGAGACGTACGGGCAATGCAGGCCGCCAGCGCGTATAGATCGATAGCCGCGTTGGCGATCCGCAGCTGGACGTACTGCATCTCGGCGATCTCGGTGCCGTGTTCCGTGAGCGCGCGATCCACCGCCTGCTGAAAGTCGTCGACCGCCTCCTCGAAGGCGACGGCTTCGCGTGCGAGCAATGGGTGCGCGCGGGAGAGCCGCTCACGCCGGAACGTCTCCTTGACTTTCCGCACAGCAAAATCCCTTCACGGGCTCGCGCATCGCGCCGACGACTTCGCTGCGCTTCTTGCCTGGGCCATGCATGCCACTCAGAGCGATGAAGCAGCGGAGGATCTCGTTGGTCCCGTCGATGACGAAGGACCCGCGCGCGTCTCGCAAGTAGCGCTCGAAGGCGTGAGGACGAACGTAGGCGCTCCCACCAGCGAGGCTCACGGCGTCGCCCACGACTCGCCACAGGGCCTCGCTGCCGGCCACGCGGCACATGCTGCTCTCCAGGCTGTAGTCCTCCACGTGCTGATCGACCAACCCAGCCGTCAGGTGCACCATCGACTCCACGGCAAAGGTGTCGCTGAGCATGCGCGCGACCTTGTCCTTGATGATCGAAAACTCGCCGATGCTGCGGCCAAAGCTGTAGCGCTCCTGAACCCAGCGCACGCTCTCCCCCACGATCCGGCGGCACATCCCGAGGAAGACGCCGCTCAGCGGGACGCGCGCAGCGCTGAGCACTTCCATCGCGATCGCGTGCCCTTTACCCGGTTCCCCGAGGATCGCGGCGGAGCTCAGCTCAACGTCCGCGAGACGCAAGTCACACATGCCCGCACCGCGCAGGCCCAGCTTGTCGTGGTCGGAGCCGGTGGAGACACCGGGGCCACGCTCAACGACCACGGCGCTCATGTGTGGCTTGTTCCCTGTGTGTGGGGCGCTGGTGCGAGCGAACACCACGAATACGTCAGCCAGGTTGCCGCCGGTGACCCAGCGCTTCTCGCCGCTCAGGCTGAAGCCGTCGCCCTTGGGGCTGAGCAGGGTCCGCATCGCGCTCGCGTCGCTGCCTGAGCCTTCTTCCGCGAGTGCGAACGCCCCGAGTGACTCTCCGCTCGCCAGCCGGGGCAAGTAGCGCTGTTTGAGTTCCGGCGTGCCGAACTGCTGGATGGCTCGTGCGGTCAACGATTCACTGGCAAACACCGTGAGGGCGACCGAAGGATCGGCGGCTCCGAGCTCTTCCAGCACGCGCGTGTAGCCCATGCACGTGAGTCCCATCCCGCTGTGGCTCACCGGCAGTCCGGTGCCAAAGAGGCCGAGATCCTTCAAGCTCGATAGCAGCTCGGGGCTGATCTCCGCCTCACGGTCGATCTTCTCCGAGTCGATCTCCGCGTCAGCCAGGCGCGCGATCAGATGCACCAAGGTCTGCACGCGCTCACGCTCTGGATCGGCGAGCAACGGATAGGGCGGCTCGACCATGGGCGTGCCGTCGCGCTGCTTGCGTTTCACGCCACAGGCGAGCCCGCCGACGCGCTCGGCGGCGAGATCGGCGGCGGTCAGGACGCTGATCACGCCG
>JAUILJ010000533.1 GCA_030433055.1 Polyangia bacterium | reverse complement strand
CAGCCCCCCCACCCCTCGACGCCGTCTCACCCCGCGCCCCGCGCCGTCGTGCTCTGTACCGGGGCCCCATCGCGATCCTCGCGTCGGCCTTCGTCCTCGCCCTCACTCCGGCATCGGGCGCTCGCGCCCAGGTCTGTGAGATCCCCGTGTGGGCCGCGGCCGACCCCGTCCCCAACGTGATGCGGCTAAACCGTGCGGATTTCGACCGCACCATGGCTGGGCTCGCGCCGAGCTTCTGCATCGAGGTGGCTACGCCCCTCTCCGACAAGCCGCTGCGAGTGGATCTGCGCTGGGAGCGCATGAAGTCGTTGAAGCCCCAGAGCATCATCGACCAGGTGCCCGCGCTCCGCTCCCTCATCGACGCTCGCCGTGTGCTGCAGAACCTCGCGGAGCGCCGCATCCAGCGCGATGCCGCACGGATTCAACTCTCACGGGTGTTGCCGGAAGGCCGCTTCAACGACGAGCTGTGTCGTGATCTGGCCTCCGAGGGTGGAGCCGCGCCTGCGGCAGGCACGCCCGCAGCAGCTGCTCCAGCCGCGCCTGCAACGACCACCAAGCCGGCGGGCGGCGGCGGACTGGATGCGCTGCTCGAGCAAGTCGATATCGCGACCCCAGCGCAACCCGCAGCGGTAGAAGAGGTAGCTCCCAAGATGGCTTCGGCGCTGGTCGCGGCGGTAGCCAAGAGCGCGATGGGAACGAAGGGCGCGGTCGTCGGTAGCAGCCTCGACCGCGCATTTTCCCGTGTTGAAACAACCTTCAGGGACTTGCTCGACGCCATCCTCTGCCACCCGGAGACCCAGCGGCTCGAGTCGACCTGGCGCGGCCTCTGGCTGCTACTGGAGAACGCCAACACCGGCGCCGGAGTGGAGATCGACTTGATCCCGGTGTGCGAGGGCAGCGAGCGCATCACCGAGGCGCTAACCATCCTCGCCAGGCGAGAGGGCATTCACGAGGCAGAGCGGGCGCCCGTAGATCTGGTCGTCATCGACGCAACCGTGACGACCTCCCAGGCGGACCTGAAAGCCCTGGAGGCCTGGAGCACCGTGGCAGAAGTACTGCGCGCACCCCTCGTCACCGGCGCAAGCCACGAGCTGGTGGGCGTCGACCAGCTGCAAGATCTCGCCTACTCGGAGAAGCGCTACACCGGCACGACGGATCCCCGCGCCGTAGCGGCGCGAGCCATCGCTGGACGGGATTCGGCGCGCTGGGCGTGCCTCGCTCTGAACCGAGTGTTGATCCGCGCGGCATACACCAAGGAGACCTCGCGCTCGAAGGAGATCCCATTTGGTCAGGACCCCAAGGGCAACGGGCACGTCTTCACCGGCGCCTACTGGGTGATCGCCAGCCTGTGTGGCGCGAGCTATGTGCGCACGGGGCTCGGCACCGCGATGACCGGAGGTAGCGATGGTTTGCTGAGCGGACTACCCGTCCACGAGATCGAAGACCGCGGAGAGCACGCCGCGATCCCCGTCGAAGCGTTCATCTCCAGCGAATCCCAGGCGGAGCTCGCCCGGGCTGGCATCACCGCGCTCGGTTGCGCGCGGAACCGCGACATGGCGATCTTGAGCCACGCAAACATGTTCTACCGGGAGCCGAGCAAGACCGGGGGTGACGCCGCAGCAGCGAGTTCGTCCCTCGCGGATCAGCTCTTCGTTGGGCGCTTCTCCCACGCGGTGGAGATGGTCGCCGCAGCCATTCCCGCCCACGCTTCGCCCAACGCGGCGGCGGACGTCGCGCGCATCGCCCTGGCGGACTTCTTCCGCAATCCGCCGCCGGTTGGCCCCGAAATCGACGCCAAGGCACGAGACGGCGTGCTCGAGGTGACCGTGCGCCCGCGGCGCTTTGCGGGCATCGGCCTGCAAGAGGTGACCTTGGCGGCACCGTTGGCGCAGTAGCGGTGCTCCAGGGGCGGCGTGGACTTGCTGGGCGGCTTCGTTCCTCGCGGCAAGCGTGGGTGCATTGTTGGCGGTGCAAGCCTAGTTGCGACGCGATTCGCACTCGAATACGAACAACTCTCCCAACACCGAGTCGGGGTACTCCGAAGAGCTTCCTTGTACTAGCAGCAGTCCGCCCCACAGCTCGCCATAACTGGCGATGAGCAGAGGCTGCTCGCGTTGTTCCCAGGAGGCTTCCCATGAGAAGCCGAAACCTGGAAGTTGGATCCCGCTGATGTCGACGTTTGCGTCGAAGTCACCAGGCGCGGAGACCCGCAGTGGCACCAGGAACGTGTGCTCTATCGCGCCATCGTCCGTCACGATCTGAAGTGCGCCGAGCACGCGCATGAATGAGCCGCAGTCCGGCACGGTCTCTCCACCGTCGACGGGTTCAAGGAGGGTTGCTTCATTGGCCCCCAGGCCAAGAGACACCTGAGCGCTCGTAGCTCCTGGCTGGGGCAGCATGGTTCCAAAGGGGTACGGATCGTACCAGATCCAGGAGCACACCTGCGTTTGCGAAGTTGCCGTCAGAACATCGGCGGCACTGAAGCCAAGGCTTCGGTCGTCCACGCCTACAACTCGCTCGGCGTACTCGCATCGTGGGACGGAGTTGTCATCCTCGGCCGCGCGTCCATCCCCGCATGCCGAAGCAAGTAACGACAAGACGGCCGTGACTGCGAGTGACGCTCTACTCCCCACCAAGTGCTCCTCCCTGGGAGTATCCCACAAAGCCAGCAATGCGTGGTGCGCACGACCCCATTCGCAATCATTGAACCGCCTCGCGGGGCTCAGTCCGCGGGTTGTCCAGGACCGAGGTCGCTCAAGCGAATGCGCACGAGCATCCCAGGCTCTGCCTGGATGAAGACCTCGAGGCAACTGATTACAAGAGTCGGCCTGCAAGAGTCGGCCCCAGGCTGAACGGAACCTGATTGCTGTCTGGACTCCGAAGGATCCAGCGATGGCCATCTGACAGCCGGGTGACGTGAACCTCGTAGTTGTCGGTGATGTGGACCCGCGCGCGATAGCCACAGCCTACAGCAGGCGCGTAGGTCGCCGACGCCCACCCCGTGGGCTCGCTATGAAGGCGTCGAGCCTTGGCCCGAACCTCCGTTGGGTCTAGCGAGTATGGTGAGGTGAAGAGCTCGAAGTGCTCCCAACCACTTGGCAGCAGACTTCATAATACCGCAGGGAAATTCTTGCGCCATCCGATCGCTTTCCGCAAGATACTACGACCGCGCGCCCCCAAGAGCGTGGACATCGAATCCTCAAGAGCTTCGCAAGAATCGCCATCCAGTGATTCTCTTGGCGACCTCCACGGGAAGCCTGGAGGCAGAGCCTGCGTACACCGTAGCTGGCTCTCGATGACCTCGCGCTCCACCCTCGCTTGCTCCCTGATCGTGCTTGCAGTGGCTCTGCTCGCCTGCAAGCGCAAGGGGCCGAAACACGAGACGTACGAGGCGACGGCCATCGCCGTGAATGGCCAGCACACCTGCCTGCTACGCAGGGACGGCACGCCACGCTGCTTCGGCGGGGACGACTCGAGGAGCCCGCCAAACCTTCCAACGCCCAAGGTGCCGCTCACCCGCATCGAGAGCGGCGTGCGCTTCGCGTGCGGGATCCGCGCAGCGGACGGTGGCGTCACCTGCTGGGGCGCTTGCAACAACAAGGCAGCGTGCTCGCCCCCCAGCGGTCGCTTCGAGGATCTGGCGCTACACGACTCCGATGGAGGCTGCGCTTGGCGACACACGCCGAAACCCGAAGTCGCCTGCTGGGGCGGCGGCTGGAGCGGCCTCAGCTCAGCGCCCGGAGGGATCCTCGGTTTGGATCTGAGGCAAATCGTCTTCGGACCCGACTGGGCCGTGGCGCTGAAGACCGACGGCACCTTGATCAGCTGGGGCAGCTCCGCCTTGCTCGCCGATCCGCTGCTGACCCGCGCCATCTCCAGCGCCAGGCGCGTCGACTCGATCGGGGGGAGAGGCGCGCTGCTATGCCTCATCACTGCCGGGCGCCCCGAATGCATCAGTTACTGGAGCAACCAGGTGCCGCCCAGCGTCAGCACCAGAGCCCTGCAGATCGACGCCGCGTCGCCGCGGGGCGCCATCCCCGCCTGTGTGCTGACCGACGTGGGAGTCAGCAAACAGCTGCGCTGCAGCAAAGCGAACAAGGGCAAGAAGCTGCCCACGCTGAAGGGCGACATCCTGGACATCGGCGTCGGGAACGACCACGTGTGCGCGCTGAAGGCCGGCGGCATCGTGGAGTGCACGGGCGAAGATCTGTACGGACGAGTGAGCGGTCGATCCCTCGGCAATAGCACGGACTGGCCCTGATTCAGGCCCGGCTCGCCTCACCCCCAAACCCGCTTCCCCGTCGGATCGCGGCAAATAGGCGACGAAATTCGCTTGATGCATTCCTCGCCCCACCGCTCGTCACTCCGCGTTACGCTCGCGCCCATGGGCGAGTGGGCATACGTGAAGCTGGAAGAGAACGTCGCGAAACGCAATGGCATGCCGATGCAGATCCCGGTGCCGAAGGAGGAGTTCGAAGGCCTCGCGGACAAGGGATTGGACGGCGCCAGGGTCCGCAAGTGGATCGGCGAGTTCATGAAAGAGGTGTCTGGCTCCTGGCGGCAGCAGAACAACGAACTCGCCTCGCGCTATGACGCGTTCCTGGCCAAGGGCATGCACTGGGACAAGGCGCAGAAGGCGTTCCAGAAGGGCGACAGTGAGGGCGCGATCAAGGCGCTCAAGATGATCGCTCGCGTGGACAAGGACGACGCCGCGGCGCGCATGAACCTGGCGATGGCTCTCGCTGCCTCGGGGCAATATCCCGAGGCGCTCGAGACCTTCAAGGCCATCGAGGATGTGGCCAAGGGCGACCCGGACTACCACGTCGCGAAGGGCAACGTGGAGATGGCGCTGCAGCAGACCGACGACGCGATCAACGACTTCGCTGACGCGCTCGAGGCCAAGCCCGACTGCAAACCGGCGATGGATGGCCTGGTCAGCCTCGGTGTGTTGATGCGGATCTACGAAGATCCCAAGGACGCGACCAGCCTGACCTACGTGAAGCGCGACTCGGTGCTCGACTTCTTCGAGCAGCTGTGGGGGTCCTCGGAGCACGACCTGGCCTACTATCTCGAGCAGATCAGCTACCACGAGCTCGAGAAGCGCTGGGAGGTGGTCATCGCAGCCGCCGATCACGCGCTCAGCCTGAGCGACGGCAATCAAGATCGCGCTGCTGCGGCCAAGGTCGCTGCGCTGCGTGCACTCAAGCGCGACGACGCGACGGACCAGGCCAAGAAGTACCTGGAGGCGCACCCGGACTCGGTGCCCATGCTGGTCGAGCTGGCCCAGTGCGCCGGCGCCTACGGAGCCGAGGGCAAGGCGCTGCTGGACCAGGCGCTGGAGCTGGACCCCGGCGACCAGATCGCACTCACCCTGCGCTACTGGCCGGAGACCGGTGAGGAGCTACAGCCGCTGCTGGCGGCGCTCCCGGACCTGCAGGCCTTCGCCGAGGCCCATGCGTCGTGCGCTGGGGCCTGGCGGAGCGTCGGTCGGGCGATGCTGCGCCTCGGGAAGGACGACGAGGCCCTCGAAATTTTCCGTAAGGCAATCGCGCTGGCTCCGGACGACGACGACCTGCGCAGCGAGTTCTGGTCCGAGCTCGGCAGGCTCCAGAAATGGGAAGACATCCTGAAAGACGCCGAGAGCGTCGAGGACATCACGAAGCACTCGTGGCAGCTGCGCTGGGGCGAGGCCGAGGCCTACGCAGGCGTCGGCAAGAAGGTGGAAGCTCGGGCAGCGTTCGCGGCCATCAACCAGGATGAGTCACTGCTGATCGACATCCGGCGCCGCGCCAAGCGAGCAGCCGAGCGCGCCCTCGGCAGCGAGAGCTGAGCCAGGCGCCTAGAGTTCCTGATATCCGCCGGGAATGACGAACAGGTCCGACATTTTGAAAAGTTTGCTGATCTCGGTGTTGTCGGGGTCGAACACCTCCCCGAGACAGCGGATATTCTCGCCTTTGATCAAGGCTGGTAGGTCGTAGGTCATTGGGTCCCCGACGATCACGCAGCCATAATCCGGATCATCGATCCGATTGAATATTTCGATGAGATGTTCGACCTTTTTCACGTCCCGCATGCGGCC
>JAUILJ010000532.1 GCA_030433055.1 Polyangia bacterium | reverse complement strand
CTCCAGGCTTCCGCTCGGGCTCTCTGGCCTTGGGTGGCTCTTCATTTTTTGGGGGTGAGGCACTCGGCTCTCCTGCGGCTGCGAAGCCAGGTGCCACCGCGCCCATGCCCCCCAAAGCCCCGCAGCTCACAGCGGCGATCCCCAGCAACCTGAATCCGTACACGGGCCCAAGCGTTGCGCATCGGAGCCCGCTCCGCAAAATTTCACGGATCGGCGTTGGAAGGTGACTCCGCTGCGGCGACGTGGCGGAGCGCTGAGTAGGCGACGCCATCGCGCAGCAGCATGAACGCGAAGTACCCCGCGAAGAGGTTGCCGCTCAGGCTGAGCGGAGTCGTTGGAGAGATGGGCTGCCTCAAGGCAAGCGCCAGAGACAGCACCAACAGCGTCGCGAGGCAGATCCAGCCCAGCGCGATGCTGATCGCACCAAACTGGGAAGATGTGAACACACGCCGAACATCGAGCGCCGTCTTCGCCTGCGCAAACTCCCTGGCGTGGGAGACCAGCACCGAGCGCTGGAGCAGCCCGCCAACGACGCCCAGGGCGGCACCGAGTCCAGCACACGCGGCGACTTGACCAGACGTCAAGATCCATACGAGCACCTCGAAGCCCGCCCAACAGGCGATCAGCCGTCGGTTCGCCTGTTGGGTGAGAGTCACGTGCATCGATCGCTGCTGCAGTTCGGAAACCCATGGACTCGGCTTCCAGGAGGGCGCCGAACCGTGGAACCCGAGGTCGTCAGTTCTCGCCCGGGAGCCAGCTGACTCTAGCGTTTGTCACGGTTCTGCCGCAAAACGGATCTGGGAGACTCTTCGATGACCTTATTCAAGCTTGCAACCGCGCGCCGTCAGCCTTCATTCCGCGAGCAGCGCATCCGCCGCTGGACCGCTGGCTTCGCGGTGAGCCTCGCGCTGCTGGTCCCCGCGACCCTGGCGTTGCCTGGCTGCTCCAGCGACGACACCAGCGAACAACAGCAGACCGAAGACGGGCTGCCCCAGGGTCAGTTCCTGATGGGCGTCTCCCTGGCGCCGCTCTCCGGCCTCGTCCTACCTTACCGCGCGGATATCAGTGGCGGCCACGTGGAGCTCCGCGCCATCGCCAGTGACGGTAGTGTGAGCGAGCTGCTCGCGCAGGCTGACGACATCGTCCCCGACGAGAACGGCGCCTTCACCATCGATTTCGGCGCGTTCACCATGCCCGGCGCCTACACGCCGACCAAGAGCGACGTGGACGTCGAGCTGGTGGTGGTGGGCACGGTGCAGACCAAGGACACCTTCTGCGGTGAGATCACAGGCAAGATCGTCACCTTCGACCTCGACCTCGCCGGCAGCACGTTTGGCGCGAAGCCCTACGAGGCGGGCGCAGAGCCGCCGTCGTCTTGCGCCGGAGAAGCCGCGGAGATCCCGCGCATCGACCAGTGCCCAACGGTGACCTCCGGCGTCAACACTGCGTTTCCGAGCGGAGATGAACCCCGGGAGTTCGAGCTCGTGTTGCCCTCGACCTACGACGCCGGCAAGAGCTATCCCCTGGTGTTCGTCTACCACGGCTTTGGTGGCGACTCGAAGAGCATGCTCGACGGCGTGGGCTTCCGCGCAAGAGCAGACGAAGACGACGTGATCGTGGTGGCTCCTCAAGGCCTCGAGTCCGGCAACGGCGCGACCTGGAACATCGCGACCGACGCACCGCAGAACGTGGACGTGGCGCTCTTCGACGACATGCTGAAGTGCATCGGCGAGTCCTTCAGCGTCGACGATCAGCGGATCTACGTCACGGGCATGAGCAACGGTGGCTTGATGACGGGCACGCTGATCGCCACCCGTTCAGACGTGATCGCCGCGGCCGCGCCGTTCTCGGGTGGGATCTCGCTACCCTACATGAAGACGGACAACCAGCCACCAGTGATCGCCAGCTACGGCGGCTCCACCGACTTCGCCTTCGAGCAGGACTTCTCGAAGCTCGCGAGCGAGATGGTGACCGAGCTGAAGGCCGAGGGACATTTCGTGGTGCTGTGCAACCACAATCAGGGGCACCACATCGAGGCGTCGTACCTGCCCTGGGCCATGCAGTTCCTCACGGATCACACCCTGGGCTCAGCTCCGGCCTACTCGGGCAATCTGCCCGCGACGTTCCCCGACTACTGCAGCATCCAGTAGCGGCTACGGCCGTGATCAGTCGGGCTCCTCGTCACACGCGCGGAGCTCGCTGGAGCGCACCACCAGCTGCTGCTCAGGCTCCAGAGTGAGCCAGACGGCGTGAGGCACCCGGATTGGCACCAGGCGACGCGGCTCGGAGCCTTCCTCGAGGTGCTCGGCGTCGTCCGGATCCTCGAAGTCCCAGTTGGCACCAGCCCGCAGCGTACCCAGGCGCGTCGCCACGCCGTGCCCCACCACGCCGATCGCGAGATCTCGCTTGCACGTCCGCTCACCCACGCTCTCCGGCACCAGGAAGCGCACCCCCGCGGCGTACGAAACGACTCCCAGCGGCTGCGGCGACGTCTGGAGCTCCGATCGAAGCACCCAGCCGACGACCAGCTCCGTGCCTTGCTGGTAGCTCACGAGCCAGCGCGCGGAGCTCCCCTCCCCCGCGTGTTCGTGCACCGTGAGTTCGATCCACTCGCCCTTGGGCAGGAAGACCTGGAGCTTCATCCCGCTGCCGGCGTCGGCGCTGCCCCACAGCTCCAGGGTTTGCCCGGAGCGCGCGTAGGCATAGCCGATGTGCCCGAACAGCTTTGCGGCGAGCTTTGGATCGAAATCGCCCTGGCTCAGGCTCAGCTGCGAGCACCCCAAGGACAGCTCCTGGATCCGATCGCCAGGCAGGCGCAACGGACCACGAATGCGATGTCGCAGCTCCAGCAGATTCGACGTCCGCTCGATCGGCTCGAACATGGCGAGCGGCGAGAAGAACAGCGCTCGGTCGTAGCTCGGCCCGCGAAGAAATAGCTCAACCCGCTCGAGCGCGGTGAACCCCCGCAACGTCAGCAAGCCGTCATCCACGAGCAGCGTCGCCACGCCGTCATCTCGCACGTGCAGCCGCGCCGGCACCCGAAACACCGAGGCGACGCGGGGACCGGAAGCACTCAGGCTCAAGCCCAGAGGTTTACCCCAAGCGCGATGCGAAGCCTGAGTCTCGATCACGCAGTCGCCGGCACGTTGCTTCGCGGAAACGTCCAGCTCCGGCAGCTGAACGGCCCTGGCAAAGTCCGAGGGCCCGCGAGCCGCCGACTTCGAGCACCCCACCGTCTGAAGCGCTGCGAGCAGCAGCCCGAGCACCAGCAACGCGTGACCGCACGCGCGGGGTTGGGGGTGAGACGCAACGAACAGGGACGAGAACATCAGCGACGGCGGCGATCACGATACACGCGATCGGCGCCACGCAAGGCCTGTCCGCTGAGCCAGACCGTGCGCAGATCGCCAAAGGGCGTGCCCACACCGCTGTTGAGTACCATCGCGAAGCTCAGGTTGCGCGTGGGATCCGCCCAGGCGCCAGAGCCGCCAAAGCCGAAATGCCCAAATGCGCGCTTCGGTACCCCCAGGGACGTGCCCACGAAGTGGTAGCCCAGGCGCCAGCGCATGGGGAACAGCACCACTCGATCCGAGCCGGTCGTCTGCACCTCGGTCGCGCGCCTCAGGGTCTCCTCCGAGAGCAAGCGGACGTCACCGAGGCGCCCCCCTCCCGCGAGCGCCGCGTAGAGCTTGGCGAGGGAGCGAGCCGTAAACAGGCCGTTGGCAGCGGGGATGCTCGCCCGGAGGACCCTGGGATCGCTGAAATCCAAGCGACCGATCCCTGGGGTAATGAACGCCCTGCGCGCTTGAGTCAGATCCGCCGGGACCCCCAGCGCCCTCAGGCCACGCTCGATCAGCCAGGCGACTCGTTCACGACGCTTCGCGCGCTCAGCACGCTGACGGCGCCTCACGTCCGCGGGCAGGCGCTGGCTCACGGCGGCGCGCTCGCCACCGGGGAGCCGCATCAAGCGCGCCGCTCGCTCCAGGGCCTCCTCCGGTGCGCCGATGTACAGGCCGTCGAGCCCGAGCGGCTCCGCGATCTCCGTCCGAATGAACTCCGAGAGCGCCTGCCCCGACACGCGTCGCACGATCTCTCCGACCAGGAAGCCGTAGGTCAGGGCGTGATAGGCGCTGTGGCTGCCCGGGCGATGAGCTGGCGCCGCCTGGGCGAGACGTGACACCATCAAATCCCAATCGAGCAGGTCCTCGGCGTGAGTCGCCAGCCCGCTCAGGCCGTAGAGCCCAGCTTGATGGCTCATTAGTTGCCGCACGGTAATCGCAGCCTTGCCCGCTTGAGCGAACTCAGGCCAATAGCGTGCAACGGGCGCGTCGTAGTCCACCAAGCCGCGATCCACCAGCATGTGCAGCGCCGTGGACGCTACGCCCTTGGTCGTGGAAAACGACACGCTCAGGGTGTCGCGCTCCCAGGCGCGCCCGGCCTCGTCGCGAACACCGCCCCAGATGTCGACCACGCACTCACCCTGATAGTAGACGCTGACGGCGGCACCACCTCCGGTGCGCTTCAGTTGCCGCCACAACCCATCGCGCACTGCGATGAACCCGGGCTCGCAGTGGCCGTGAATCGCGGTATCGACGGGCGGCGCGTTCAGGGTGCTGCGCTTGCTCGACGCATGTTCGAACCGCTGAGCCAGCGCCGATCCTCCCACGAGAGCTAGACTTAGCACGACGGTGCTCGGGTGCAGGGTGTTTCTCGAGCCCGCGCCGGCTTTGACTTGGCGATTCGTCGGGTATGCTCCGCCCCTCATGAAGCGGGTTGTCCTGATCATTTCCCTCACCCTGTGCGTTGGTTGCGCCAGCGCGAACAGCGCAGAACCCACCGCTCGAGCGACGCCCAGCGCGGCACCAAACGTCGCGCGCTCGTCGCCCGCAGAACCGAGCAAGCGCGACTCACCCCCAAAAACACCTGCACCGCCTGCGAGCACCAAACCAGCGCCGCCCCCGGACCCTTTCGCCGGAGCGACGTTTCCGCCGGCTGACTTCGAACCGCCCTTCGAGCGCAGCGCGCAACCAGGGGATGGGCACTGGGAGCCAGTAGCGGAGGCGGGCCAGGTCGAGGGCAAGCCGGTCATGTTCCGCACCAGCGTGAGACCGCACTTGTTCAAGCGCTTTGCGTTCGTGAATGTGGTGGCCATCGATTTGAGCCGCACGGAAATAGGCCTGGTCCCAGGTACCCGGGAACCAGAGACCAAGGCACTCCCGCAGAGCGAACGCACGGGGCTTGTGCCTGCCGCGCTGCAGCCACGCCTGGCAGCGGTATTCAACGGCGGCTTCATGACCAAGCACGGCGGCCACGGCATGGGTGTTGGCGATGTGGACCTGCTCGCAGCGCGGGACGAGCTGTGTACGATCGCGTTGCTCGACGATGGGCACGTCAAGATCGGCACCTGGAGCAAGATCAGCACTGCCAGGGCCAGCTTCCGCGCCTGGCGACAAGGGCCTTGGTGCCTGCTCGAAGACGAGCAGCTGAACCCCAACGTCACGAACGGCCAGCGCCGCAAGTACGGTATGAGCGCCGAGGGCAAGCTGGAGATCCGCCGCTCGGCGGTGGGCGTCAGCGCCGACGGAGGCACGCTGTACTACGCCGTGGGTGAAGAGCAGACGCCGGAGCTCATCGCCAAGGCGATGCAGGTGCTCGGTGTACCCAACGCGACCCAGCTCGACATCAACTGGTCATACACGCGCTTCTTCTGGTTCGGCGAGAAGGACGGCCAGCTGCAGGTCACGGAAACGCTGCTACCCAAGATGAAGCACCGCAAGACAGGCTACGTGAGCAAGGCCGAACCGCGAGATTTCTTCTACGTGCTCCGAGGTCGCGAGTGAGCGACTCGCAGGAACAGCTCGACTGCCTGGAGTGCTCTGCGTGTTGCCGTATGGCCGGCCCGGGGCACATCCTCGTTCCTCCAGAGGATCTGGTGCGCTGGAGGAACACCGGGCGCCAAGATCTGATTGACACGCTGGTCGACGGGCACTTCAGCCAACAGGCGTTTCCGTCCAGAGCGGACGGCGCCTGCGTGCACCTTGGAACGCCCCAGAGCGCCCATGCCTGCTCGATCTATGAAG
>JAUILJ010000531.1 GCA_030433055.1 Polyangia bacterium | reverse complement strand
GTTCGAGCGCGATGTCGTAATACTGGTAGCCGGACAGGCCCGAGCGCAGGCTTTCCACCTTCATCGGGAAGGAAAACCGCATCTGGATGCGGGCGTCGAAGCTTTCGAGATCGCGCTTGTAGCTGTCGAGCGCATGCTCCGAACGCAGATACGTGACGTCAGCCCGACGCTCCCACACGAGCTTCACCGGCGCGAGCTTCAACCCCATGCGTGTGTAAGTAGCGGCCTACACGAAGGCGTCAACCCCTTGCGCCTCACCGGGGGCACTGCACCGCGACGGGGAACTGCACCGCGACGGGGAACTGCGCCACATTGGGGACTGCGCCGCGACGTTTCCCCGAGGTTAATGATCCGACGCGTCGTGCTATGGCGCCAGCATGCCGGGCCAGCGGCGCATCCAGCGCCGCAGCTCCGCTCGGGCACGCCACTCGGGATCTCCACGCTCCACCGATATCGACTCCTGGAGCAGCTCGTCGATACGCAGCTCGAGGCCGCGGACCAGCTCAGCATCCTCGACCTCGATCATCAGCTCGCTCTCCCAGTAAGAAGAGGTCACATCGAAGTTGGCGCTCCCGACACAGCAGCGCTCGCCATCGACACTGAGCACCTTGGCGTGGACGTGGGGGAGCACGACGCCAAGCTTCGGGTCCCAGCCCTCCACCCCGCGCTTCGCGTAGAAGTGCACCTCACCCCCTGCCCCGACTACCGGATCCAGGCGCGAGTGGGCGACTTCGGTAGCCGTGCTGCGCGCGGTCGCCCACGGCCCAGGAAACGGCTGACCGTCGTGCGTGGGCATGGGATGCCCGGAGAGCACCACGACGCGAACGCCGCGCGCCAACGCGTCGAGGAGCGCGTGCTGCAGCTCGAGCAAAAGCGGAAAGCCATTGACCAGATAGACGTGAGAGCGAGCACCCGCGATGAGCGCAAGGTACGCCTCCAGGGTGTGTGCGTCTCGCAGCCCCCGATGCACGATGACCCGTAGCGGCACCTTACCCGCCGCCTCGAGCGCCTCGGACTCGAAGCCGCTCCCGCCGGATTTGACCCACGCGGAAATGAATGCGTCCTCAATCTCGCGCACCGCCGGGCCTTCCACCCGCGCGCCAGCGTCGAGCCAAGGCACCATGCGCCAGGTCGTGTTGGAACGCAGCGCCACCTCTTCGAACCCGGTGTAGTACTCATGAGCTAGGTTTCGCCCTCCGAGCAGCGCGACGCGACGGTCAAGGATCACCAGCTTGCGGTGATCCCGTCGCTTGACGTCGGAGAGGGAGGGCACGCCATCCACTGGCCTGGAGACCCGCAGATCCACGCCAGGTTGCTGCGCCAGACGGGAGAGCAACGAGTTCTCCACACCAAACGATCCATGGAGCCCGTGCAGCGAGTCCACCAGCACGCGCACCACGACGCCGCGACGGCCCGCGGCGGTGAGCGCCGCCTCCACGACTTGGCCCACATCGTCATCCGCGGCCATGTAGACCTGCAGGCTGACCGAGCGCCGGGCGCGCGCGATCCCATCGAGCAGCCAGTGCCGGGCGCGGCTGTTGTCGAACTCCAGCTCGACGCGATTTCCCTGGTGGACCTCAGGGTGGGAGCCGCGCTGGGCGCCCAGGCTCACACGCTCGAACAGCGCAACGCGATAGCCCGCCTTCTCCATCCGCGCGGCAACACGTCGAAGGCGCACGGGGTCATTGGCCTCGGCGACGTCATACGCTGGTCCTTCGTCGAGCACCGCGCGGGCATCGACCACGGGCGCTTCCACGCCAGCCTCGCTCAGGCGCTGCCGGATGTTCACGACGCGGCGGCTCGGGCGCAACCGGACAGCCAACGGCTGGGCGCCCGGGGTGGGCACCTTGGGCAGCAGCTTGGCATCCAGCTCAGCGTCGAACAGCGTCCAGCGCGTGGGATCTGGATGGATCACCCGGAAGCGCTGATCCCCCGCGGCCAGTACATCCGGCCGCCCCTCATCAGCCACCCACACAACGACAGGCGCATCGCCCGCGATGGCGCCGGGCAAGTGCACCTCGCCATCCGGGCTCGTCGTCAGGTTCACGACGTTGCTCCCCGCGGCGAACGTCAGGCCGCGCTCGCTCGCAGTGGTCATCACGTCGCCAACCACGACTTCCTCGATGCGGTTCAAGATCGCACCGTCGATCTCCACCACGTCCGGAACGTCCAACACGCGTCGCCGCGACAGCTTCACCTCCTGGGTTGGAACCAGGAGCACCGGTGCGGGCCATGAGTAGCCCACCAGCAGCAACGCCGGCAGACGCGCCAACACGATCAGGTCCACCTGGTCACCGCGCCAGGCCGCGTCCAGCGCCGCGCGCACCGATGAGCTTCGCGGAATCAGCTCGACGGTCGCCTCGATGCCGTTTGCGCGCAGCGCATCGGAGAGGTCCGCGGAGCTGAACGCCGGGGGGCCGACGATGGAGATCTGAAGCGCGGGATCAGCATGATCCCGGAGGAAATCGAAGACCGCGGCACGACTGCGCTCGCCGATGGCGATGCAGAAGGCGTGCTCCACACGGCCCCGTAGCGACGCTTCGCTCGGCCAGAGCACCGCGATCCCCAGGCGCTTGGCGGTGGTCGCGAGCAGGCGCGCACTCTCGACCGAGCGCGCACCGGCGACCAACAGATCCGCCGCGTACGCGCGGGTGATCTCCAAGAGCCCATCGCTCGTCAGCTCCCCCGCCTGATGCACGTCGACGTTCCTGCACAGGTCCGCGACCGCGCCGTGCCATGCGGAAACTTTTCCGATGGCCTCCGCCTCCCCCATGACGACCAGCGCCACGGTCTCCAGCTCATCACTCAGCCTGACCAGCGCGCCCACTGCGGGCGCGGGATCCGCGTCCAGATCCACCAGCAGCAGAGCCCGGGAGTACCTCATGGCTCCGACCAGTTCAGCGGCTGCCGTTCGAGCTCCAAGGTCGTGGGGTTCACCACCCACGCCTCTGCCTGCGCCAGGCTCCCGTCGTCCTCCAGCGTGTACAGGTTCAACCCCGCACGCACCCGATCGTCTTCGTGATCCAGGCTCCCGCCGCTGGCTCCGATCACCTCGAGCGTCCCCGCGCGGGTGTCGAGCGTACGCCGCGAGCGGATGTGCAAGTGGCCAAACAGCACCACGCCTCGCGGCAACCGGCTGAGCACACCACGCAGCGCCGCGGCGTCGACTAGCCCGCTCCGCAGCTGCTCCAGGCGAGACGCCCCGTCGAGCGGGTCGTGATGCACGAGGATCCAAGGCGTACGCCGCTTGACCTCCGGGTGGTCCAGCACCCGCAGGAGCGCTTGGCGTTGAGCTCGCCCGAGGATCCCGCTTGAGACGAAGGGTGGTCGGGGCACGGCGCTCGACAGCGATATCAGCGCGAGCGGACCCCGCAGCTTGACGCAAGGGAAGTGCCCGGCGGGCACCTCCACTGCCAGATCAGGCAAGTCGCTGTGAAGGAAGGGTGCGAAGTGCTGCTCGAAGTGGCGTTCGTGGCCAATCTCAGGCAGGTAGATATCATGATTCCCCGGGGCAACGGTTAGCTCGGTAGTCCGAGCCACTCGATCGAAGAGGCGCCGTGCCTCGGCGTACTCGCTCTCCAGCGCCAGGTTGGTGATATCTCCAGTGACCACCACATGGTCGGCCAGCTCAGCAGCCCGGTCGAGCACCTTGGCCAGGTAGTGCGGACGGAACACGCGGCCTCGGCGCAAGAGCACGTTCGCGTATCCCGTAATGCGCTTGTTGAACAGTGCTCGCCGCCACTCCGCGCCCAAGGGTGAGAGCACGTGGAGGTCCGAGACGTGAGCGACGCGGCGCATCAGGTCTGATTACCACGATCCGGTTCCCAGGTTGGGGGTCAAGCCCCAAACGAGCACTTCCGCAGGGGAAGCGCTGTCCCGCCACGGTGGTGCAGCTCGGAGGCAGCCCTCTCACCCATTCGAAAAAAGATCTCGAGCGCTGTCGATCTCGCGTCCCCTGGTTCGTTGCCGCTATAGAACCGGGCGCGTGACGCCCAGCAAAGGGAGAATTCGATGCGATTCATGGTGATGCACAAGATGACGGAAGAGATGGAGCAGGGCCTGGCGCCGGAGCCGGAGCTGATGGCCAAGATGGGACAGCTCATCGAGGACGCCATGAAAGCAAAGGTCTTCGTGTCGGGCGAAGGGCTCAGGCCGTCCTCCGAGCGCGTCCACATCGCTTACAAGGGCGGGAACCGGACCGTCACACGGGGGCCGTTCAAGAACGCGACTCAGCTCCCCGGTGGCTTCGGTCTGTTCCGTGTGCGGTCCGAGCAGGAGGCCATCGAGTGGTGCGACAAGTTCGCTGCGGTATTGGGGGACGTCGAGCTCTACCTGGGCCCCATCGTCGAGCCGTGGGACCTCGGCATGATGCCGAAGCCACCGAACGCGCCGCTTCGCTTCCTGTCGATGCATCAGGTCGACGAGAGCCAGCCCGCCGCGCCGCCGAGCCCCGAGCTGATGGCCAAGATGGGTGCCTTGATTCAAGAGATGACGGAGGCAGGCGTGCTCGACGCGACCGGCGCGTTGGCTCCGACCAACCAAGGCGCACGCATCCGCTACGAGGGCGACAAGCGCACCATCACCGATGGCCCGTTCGCTGAGTCGAAGGAGCTGATCGCGGGCTACGCGATCTTCGATGTGCCGTCGATGGCAGACATCATGGAGTGGACCATCCGCTTCGGTGACATCGTGAAGGTCAACGAGATCGACGTACGACTGATGCAGGGGTGAGCGGTCAGGCGACAGCCGCTGCGAAAGACGCAAAGAGATCTCCCGGCAACGGATGGTCGAGGCGCCAGGTGATCGACATCGGTCGCTCCGATTCATGACTGACGTAGCGGGCCGGTCCGAGAAAGTAGAAGGCACGATCATCGGCACGAAGACGCGCGAAGAGCATGATGTGCGAGCCGAGTTTTTGATGGCGCTGGTAGCGCAGCCCGGTCTCGCTATCTGCTCGAGTCTGCGACTGACTCTGCCAATGAATCAGATCACGACTGATCGCGTAGTCGCGGTAGCGAGTGGTTGGTGAGAACTGACCACTCGTCTTGTCCAAGGTGAACGCGAAGAGATCCGCGGGTACCGACTCCGCCCGGAAGACTCCGGACTGCCAGGACAGCACCCTTGCGCCCGCACCGATACCGAACGCTGCCAAGATCTCGATACGCGTGTAGCGAGCGTGAACCTGTAGGGGCACGTCGGGCAGTCCCTGCAGGGGGCGGCTCGCGTGCTCCAGACGATCTTCAAGCACGTCGAGCAACTCGCACATTTCCGCACGAACTTGAGGATGGTCAACCAGAAGAGCGAGGCCGTCTTCGAGGCTCTCTGCGTTGTATGCACCTCTCGCGAACACCCCACCGACGAGCATACGCAGCAACCGACGGTCTGGCTCATCGAGCTCCGCGACGGAAACCGGGTGTTCGAGCAAGAGGAAGCGCCGGTAGGCGCGAATGCGAAGCAAGTCGTCGACGTGGAGCATGCGACCACAAGCTCGCCTGAATGCCTTCTCATGGGGTCCGGCCCGAAGCGTGGGAAGACCAGCGTCAGACCTCAGATCCGACCAGCAGCGGGAGGCAGCGTAGAGGTCGTCCAGCTCGACCCCGCTCTCGCCCAAGAACGCTCCTAGCGTGCTTCGTTGGTTCGTCGCGACGAACGCCCGGAGTTCTTCCACCTTGGCCGACCAGCGCGAGGGAACTGCTTCACGAATGTTGCGCAGAACGATGTCGCTCGCGACAGGGTCGAGCTCGAAGTGACAACCGGCGGGCAAGAACGGAAACCCATCGCGAACCTGCTGCTCGATCTGCTTGCGAGTTCCACCGAGCAACGCCCGCATGCGACGGTCGAATCGAAACTCTTTTCGATGCTGCCCCACGAAATCTAGCACCGTGCACACCGACTTGGAGTGGTGTCGCCGCAGGCCGCGCCCGAGTTGTTGGAGAAAGAGCGTGGGGCTGTCTGTCGGACGTAGGAGAATGAGCGTGTCGACCTGGGGAACGTCAACGCCCTCGTTGAACAGGTCGACGGAGAACACGACATTCAGATCCCCGCTTGCTAATTTCCGCAGGGCTTCTTCTCGTTCTGGC
>JAUILJ010000530.1 GCA_030433055.1 Polyangia bacterium | reverse complement strand
CACCCCCGGCGCCCCGTTCGACCTCCACCTCGAGCCCGAGGCCGACCATCTGCTTGACGGTCTCAGGCGTCGCCGAGACCCGCGGTTCCGGCTCTCGTTCTTTCGCAATCAGCACCAGTACCATCAGCTACCTCCACCCAATCGCGGGCTGGGTCTAGCGCCGTCAACGCACTGCGTAAAGCGCGAATCCGGCACCAAACTCTCCCCCAAAATTCAAACTTGCCAAAATTTGGCAAATGTTCCGAACCGTTACGTCGTTTACTAAACCATTGTAAACTATGTCGTAAGGGTTATTTAGTGGCGCTCCATAGTGGCGCCGCGTGCTTGAGCCCCCACGCTTGGCTGCTCTGCCAGCGCCTCAAGGTCCCCCTGTGATTGGACTCACTTCGAGCCGAGCCGCTGGATGTCGGACAGCAGGCGCTTCACCGCGTCCTCGTCCTCCGAGCGATAGAATCCCCGGATTTGGGCCCCGCCGTCCACCAAGACCAGGTGCGAGCCGTGCAGGATGCCGAAATGGTCGGCGTTTGGGTCTGCCTTTCCGTCGAGCACCATCTTGAAGCCCTCGACGCTGGTCTTCTTCACCACGTCGTAGTCTCCGGTCAAGAAGTGCCAGTTCGAGAGGTCGACGGAGTTCGTCTTGGCGTACTTCTGCAGCTCTTCCGGGGTGTCGTTGTCGGGGTCGACACTGAAGCTCACCAGCTGAAACTTCAGGCCCTGCGCTTTGCCTTGGGTCTGTACCTCGCGCATTTTCCGGGTGAGCCGGGGGCAAACCACGGGACAGCGCGTGAAGAAGAACGCCGCGACGAACGGTTCGCCCTTGAGCGTCTCACGCGTCACCGACTTGCCCGCCTGATCGGTCAGCTTGAAGTCGCCGATGTCACCGAGTTGCGGCAGCTCCTCGGTTTGCTCCGGAGGCGCGATGTTGCGCGCCGCAGGTGCTCCTTCTCCCGACTGCCGGTCGCAGCCAGAGCCAGTCAGCACCAGGGCGAAGCAGCAGCACAGCGCGCTGGCAGAGCGGAGCGCAGTTCGATTCAGCACGGTCACCGTGTCTCGTCGTATAGCGCGCGAAGCGTCGCGTGCGTAGCGGACGATTCGCCGCGGGCGATGCGCCACACCAGGTCACGGGCCGCAGCGTTGATCGGCGTGGGGATCGAGGCAGCGGCGCCCCTTCGCACGATTTCACCGTTCAGAAAATCGACCGCTGGGGGTCGGCCGCGCTCGATCGCCGCGAGCATCGACGAGCGCAAGCGACGGTAACGCGTCCCCACCGCAAGCAGCAGTCCATGCTTGGCCACCAGCGAGGGAGAGCCGCTCACCGCAGACTCGCTCGGGGTGAGCGCGATCCACTCCAGATCGATGGTGCCGCTCACCTTCTCCAGGATCACGCGTTCGTGCTGCGCGACACGCACCACCTCGGTCATCACCTCCAGGGCCAACCGCCGCACGTGACGCTTGCGCATCAGGATGCCGAGGCGATCACCCCCGATCGTACCCAGCGTGCTGATCGCACAGTTGATCGCCAGCTTGCTCCAGCGCACGCCAGCCAGGTTGGGGGTGAGGACCACCGGACCGACGCTCTCCAGTGCACGCGCCAGCTCTTCTAGCTGGGTGTCGATTTGCCCGTCCAGCCGCCCCAGGGTGAAGCCACCTGCGCTGGTGCGGTCGTATAGCCCTGGCTCCACCATCGAGGCGCCCCAGGCGACCACCGCTCCGACCACCCGCTCTGCGCCTACGATCGGAGCGATGCGCTCCTCGCACAGCCCATTCTGGAAACACACGACCTGGGTACCCGGCTTGAGAAACGGCGCCACCGATCGCGCGGCGTCTTCCAGCTGGGGAGGCTGAGTCGCCAACAGCACGACGTCGAACTCCCCAGCGTGGCCTTCGAGGCTCTCGAGGACTCGCTCCTTGGCGATCGCGGCGTTGGCTGGAGGATTTTCCCCACAGAAACGAAAGCCGTGCTCACGGAGCGCCCCGGCGATCTCGGGGTTCGTGGTGAGGACGCTGACATCCAACCCGAGCCCCGCCAGGGAACCCGCGACGACCCCGCCAATCGCTCCACAGCCGACCACAAGCGTTCGCATCCCTGGACCATAGCGAACGGCTGCGCTCTCTGAACGCCCGAAGCAGCCCATTTCCAGCTTCGGCAGGCGCTCCCCGGAAGTCAGCCGCCCGAGCGGAACCGCGCTGCCCACGCAGAGTCACCGAAGACTTGCCAAACCCCAGGGCATGAAGTACTCAGCGCACCCACATCGGCCCACAACGGCCGGACGACCTGGCGGCCGCGTTCTGGCCGCATTCTGGCGGCGCGGCCGAGCCCCGCACTTCTCCCTGAAGGTCGTCTCTTCTCGTCTACTGCGCCCCCGAGGCGCCGCACATCCCTGGAGGATCCCATGCGTACGCTGCGAAAGCTTCTCGAGCGACTCCGCCTGCCGATGCCGGCCCTGGCCTGAGCCTACGGGCGGGTTTTCTGCCCGCGCTGCAGCTTCAGCGCGGCCGGCGCCCAACCTCTCCCACCCTCGGGTGGCTGCTTCCTTAACTCACTTCTTTTCTTCCCCGGCCTCCCAGTGCTCCACGCGAAGCGCTCGGAGGCTGTGACACGCCAGCGTCTGTGGTTTGCTTCGCGCCCCGCCCGTGTCTGCCGAAGTAACCAGCGCCCCAGCTACGCGGAGCTCTCGCCTCGAGGGCTGGTGCGAGCACTGGATCGATCGCCCGTGGCTGTGGCTCTCCATTGCAGCGGTCATGGGCCTGTACGTGAGCCACGCGATCACCGCTCAGGTCGGTGAGCCCGCGGTCCCGCTGGATGACAGCTACATCCACTTCAACTACGCCCGCTCCTTCGCGCGCTTTCAGCCCCTGATCTATTCCCCCGGGGCAGCGCCAACGACGGGCGCCACGAGCCTCGGGTGGGTCCTGACCCTGGCGCTGGGCTGGCTCGTCGGGTTGCATGAGCTGAAGCTCATCTACCTGGCCTGGGCGCTCGGCTGGTTGTGCTGTGGCCTGCTCGCCTGGGAGACCGCACGCGTCACCCGAGGTGTGCTGCGGCCAACGATTGGGCTGTGCGCAGGCCTCCTGGTGTTCACCTTCTCGCCCCACACCTGGTTCTCCGCCAGCGGCATGGAGGTGCTGCCCCTCGCGTGGCTGCTGATGCGCACCGCGCGACTGTGCGCGGAGGCGTGGGAGCAACGCAGCGCCGTGGGCTACGTCCGAGCGATGCTCGTCACTAGTTTCTGCGCGGCAATTACACGTCCCGAGGGCGTGCTCGCTGCCGGAATGTGCTGCGTCACGCTGTTCTTCGTGGGGGGAGGGTTCTCAAGGCGGTACACGGCCTTGGCCCTGATCGGTCCCGCGATCCCACCGGCGCTGAACTGGCTGACTACCGGCCAGGCACTGAGCGCCACCGCCCAGGCGAAGCTGCTCTCCACGAGCCCCTACGCAACCCGCGCGTCCACGTGGGACGCGCAGCTGGGCAACCTCAAGCTCTTCTTCCGCACACTGCTCAACGGCGAGGTGTGGGCAGACGGGATGATCCCGACCGGGGTCTGGTGGCTCCCGTGCGTGGGGCTCATAGCGCTGACGCTGGTCGGCGGCCGCCGCCGCGCGCGCACCGCCTTGATCCTCTGCGTGGCCGCTGGCGCGCTCATTCCCACCGCCTACTGGACCTTTCTCGTCAATCGGCTGCGCTACATCTGGCCCTTCGCCGCCGCCTGGCTCATCGGCCTCGCAGCGCTGGCGGAGCTCTGCGCCCAGCTCCTCGAGCGGGTGCTCCGTCACACTCGGGCTAGCTCCGTCCCTGGCTGGCTTGGGATAGGACTCACCGTCAGCTCCGGCTATTTCCTCGCGGCAGAGTGGCCGACCACGCTGAAAGACCTGATCACCAGCTGCGCGGCGATCCACGATCAGCAAGTCTCCCTCGCGCGCTGGGCAAGACAAGAGCTACCCGAGGACGCGGCCATCGGTGTCAACGACGCCGGCGCCATCGCCTACCTCAGCGGACACCCCACGGTCGATCTCGTCGGCCTCACCACTCGGGGAGAGGCGAGCTACTGGAGAGCCGGGCCAGGGCCACGCTTCGAGCACTACGAGAAGACCAGAGTGCTGCCACCCTACCTGATCCTGTATCCGTCGTGGCTCGACATCGACGCCATCACGGGCGAGGAGCTCACGCGGCGCAGCGTGTGGGGAGCGAGCATCCTTGGCGCACCCGAGATGGTCGCGCTGGAGACGCGCTACGACCTGTTGGGGTCTGGCGAGGCGCCACCTTCCCCAGGGAAACTCATCGACGCCCTCGACGTGTGTGACTTGGAGAGCGAAGCCGAGCACGACTACCAGCTGTTCTACGCTCACGAAGGCACGAACAAGGTGCGCGTGCATGGCGTCCAGGCCGATGGCGCTCGTACGTATCGCAGCCTGGAAGAGTTCAACCTGAAGCTCACCCCTGGCGGTGTGCTCTGGATGCGCGGAGGCGCTGACTGGCCTCTGACGCTCAAGGTGAAGGTCGATGGCAAGCAAGTCGGCGAGCTCGAGCTAGAGGGGCTCGAGTGGGAGGAGAGCTGGCTTCGCCTGCCTCCCGACCTCGACGCTGGCGTCCACCGCATCCGCTTGGAGCGAGTGAGCGAGGTCTGGTTTGCCAGCATGCACTTTTGGGCGCTCGAATAGCCTTTACCGCCGTCGTAGCTTGCGATTATCGCATACAGCCCATGGCTCACATGATCCGCCCCGCCACCGACTCCGACGGCTTCCAGCTGATCCGACTCATCGCGAACGTCTTCTACGAGTACCCCGGCTGCGTGATGGATGTCGACGGAGAGATCCCTGAGCTGCGCCAGATTCACAGCGAGTTCGCCGGCAAGGGTGGTGAGTTCTGGGTCGCCGAACGGGAGCGTCGCATCATCGGCTGCATCGGCTACACGCCGCTCCCCAAGCGCGCGCGCACCCCACGCGGGATCGAACTGAAGAAGCTCTACGTCGAGCGTTGCGAGCGAGGCCGCGGCATCGCGGGCCAGTTGACGCGCCTCGTCGAGGACGCCGCAGGCGCTCACGACGCGAGCTTCATCGAGCTGTGGAGCGATACACGGTTCCTCCCCGCGCACCGGTTCTATGAGCGCCGCGGCTACCTGAAAGGTGAGGAGACCCGCGAGCTCTTCGATCAGAGCGACACGGTAGAGTACTACTTCAAGAAGCAACTCCGCGTCTGATCGGCGCTCGAATCCGCCCGGCGCTGGGTGCCCTGCCCGGGGCGCGGTCACTCGGCGAGCTCGAGCCTCTCGAGCTGACCAATATAATCCGCAGGGAAACCATGCCTTCTGGCCGCGGCCAGCAGCAGATCGCGATACTCTCGACGAGGCGCCACGAAGTGGGGTTCACGATAGGCCGGCTGTACGCGGTAAACCCACGCATCTCGGGGCTCCCCGGACCAAACGCGACACGACAGGTGCTCACGACGGTAGCGCTCGGGGTGCCCTTCTTTCTGGTCGAGCCCCGCAAGCGTCGGCTCGTCCAGTTGCAAGAGTAGCCCCGGAACCTCACAGGCGCTGTCAGGCTCGACGTTCGCCGCTCCAGCCCCGCGGCTGGGTGAGCGATAGTTCCAGACCAGGCGGTGCTCCGGCAGGCTACCGACCGCGAGGTGCAGCACTCCCGGCTTCCCGAACCCCCTACCCTGGAACCATGTGCTGAGGTCTCCCAGATCCATGTTCGATCCGTACGCAAACACCCAGTGCATCGCCCCAGCATAGCGCTGGCTGCGCGCTGGGGCTGCCCCGAAACCCACCCCCGACCCCCGCAGGGTGTTGACAAACACCCTGCCAATCAACAACCAGCGTGCCCGCGCAGAACCCGACCAGATCTCGCTCGCAAAACCCTCACTTTCATGGGGTTTTGCGCGAGAGAGGTTCGTACATCCGCGCGGAGAAGCACGCAGGATGGTCAAAGACGGCGTTTTTCACCATCCTGCTAGTGTCCTGTCTCCGTAGTTCGCTACAAAACTTCGCACGTCTATTGAGACGAGGAAACCCTGCATCGACTTGTTCAGCGAATCACAGATTCGCCTCACTAGACTTCGGTCATGCACCTCTGGTTGGCTCAGC
>JAUILJ010000529.1 GCA_030433055.1 Polyangia bacterium | reverse complement strand
CCGCAACAGCAGGCTCCGCAACAGCAGCCGGCCCCGCAGTATCAGCAGCCGCCGCAGCAGGCTCCCGCACAACCACAGTATCAGCAGCCGCCACAGCAGGCGCCGAACCCATATGGCGGCGCCCCGGCCGCGTACGCCCAGCCGGCAGCTCAGGCACCTGCTCAGGCGCCTCCACCTCAAGCCGCGCCGGCGCAGGCACGGCCAGGCGCTGGGCCACCGGCGATTGGTGACGTCCTGCGGCTCGAAGCAGCGCTGGGCGCCAACAGCCAGACCAACTTCTACAAGGGTCTGAGCGGCAACGACGTGATCGACGACGGAGGGATCTTCATCGCGACCTATCAGATCCCCGACATGGGACAGCCGCTGGTGGTCAAGGTGTCGATGCCTGGTGGTTACGAGTTCGAGGCCAAGGCCATCGTCCGCTGGACCCGTGAGGCACCCAACTCAGGCGCCGATGCACCGCCGGGGTTTGGCGCAGCTTTCACCGAGATTTCCCCCGAAGGGCGGCAGCTCGTATATCGCTACGTGCGCAACCGTGAGCCACTCTTTCACGACGACTTCTAGCAGCCTGGTGATGGGCAGGGTGTTCTTCAACACCCGGCTAGCGCTCACTCCCGCACGCTCATCAGCCGCTGTGGCGAGCCCATCCGTGGCAGACAGACGCGACTCGCGTTGGGCCAGTCCTTAGGTTAGGCCTCGGGGCTCATGCGCCTTCTGCTGTCTCTTGCATGCGCCGTCTTGGCGCTGAGCTTTGCTCAGCCCGCGCGGGCAGGAGATCCATACCTGCGTTGGCGCACCATCGAAACGCCGCACTTCCGTGTGCATTACCCGGTGGGGCTGGACGACATCGCCCAGCGCACTGCAAGCCTGGGGGAGTCGATACACAGCCGCCTCAGCCCTCAGCTCGGCTGGCAGCCCAAGGAGGTCACGCACATCGTCCTCACGGACAACACCGACGCCTCGAATGGCTCGGCCACCGTGCGCCCGTACAACACCATCCGGTTGTTCGTTTCCGCGCCCGACGACATGAGCGTGCTCGGCGACTACGACGACTGGATGCTGATGTTGCTCACCCACGAGCACACGCACATCCTGCACATCGACAATCGCTCCGGTGTGCCCGAGCTGCTGAACGGGCTCTTCGGCAAGACGTATACGCCCAATCAAGTGCAACCCCGGTGGATCCTCGAGGGCCTGGCAACCGCGCTCGAGAGCCAGCATACGGGGGGCGGGCGCAGGCGCTCGAGTCTGTTCGACATGATGCTTCGGGCAGACGTGCTGGAAGACAACTTCGCGCGCCTGGATCAGATCAGCAGCCTGCCGCGCCGCTGGCCAGGGGGAAACCTCTGGTACCTCTACGGGGGCTACTTCATCGGTTGGATCCTCGACACGTACGGCACGGAAACCTTCGCGACTGTCTCGGCGGACTACGGCGCGAATATAATTCCTTGGGGAATCAATCGATCCATCAAGAAGGCGACCGGAAAGACCTACCTGGAGCTCTACCAGGGCTGGCACGCTCACCTGAAGCGCGAGTACGCCGCGCTGGTGGCCGAGGTCGATCGCAGGGGCCGGCGCGAAGGCGTGCAGCTCACCCACCACGGCCGCAACGTGCTCTACCCACGGGAAGCGCCCCGCTGCTTCCGCGAGAACCCAGGCACCAGCGGCACGGATCTGGTCTACTTCGCCGATGACGGCGATCAGCCCGCTGGCATCTATCGCCTACGGCTCGACGCCCGGAACAAGCCGCTCGGCTCCGCTGAGCGCATCGCGCGCTCCGGCTCCCCCAGCGGCATCAGCTTCGACGGCGACTGCGCCATGGTGTTCGACGACGCTGGCCGCTCGCGCCGAGACTACATCTACAACGATCTCTTCGCGCAACCTCGCGGCACGACCAGCCCTCGCGGCCTGTCCACCTCGCGCCAACGCTGGACGGTGGGCCGCCGCGCGCGAGGCCCAGACGTCAGCCCCGACGGGCGACGTGTGGTCTACGTGACCAACCACAAGGGTACCACGACGCTGCGCATCGCGGACGTCGAGCCCGGTTTCCCTGCGGAGAAAGACTCCAAGCTCTCGAATCAACGCGCGCTGGTCAAGAGCCGGAAGTATGAGCAGGCGTTCACTCCGCGCTTCTCTCCCGATGGTCGAAGCGTGGCCTACAGCGTGTGGACGAAGGGCGGCTACCGGGACATCGCGATCGTCGACTTGAAGCGCAACCGCGTCACACGCCTGATGCGAGATCGAGCACAGGATCAGCAGCCTGTCTGGTCAGCTGATGGCAAGCGCCTCTACTTCGTCTCGGATCGCACCGGCGTGGCGAACGTCTACGCCTACGACCTCGAGACCCGTCGTCTGTCGATGGTGACCAACGTCGTCACCGGCGCGTACATGCCGCAGCCTTCAGCGGACGGGAAGACGCTGTTCTACGTCGGCTACACCCATGAAGGCTTCGACCTGTTCGCGATGCCGCTCGACGAAAAGCGCTTCCTTAAGGCACCGGCCTACACGGACGACCGTCCAGATTCGCCGCCGGAGCCGCTGCGCAAGCACTATCCGGTCACCAAGTACAACCCGTTGAACTCCATCGGGCCCCGCTCCTACCTGGCTGAGTACGGTCCGGGCAGCTTTGGTCAGTCGCTCACGGTGAGCACGAGCGGCAGCGACGCCGTCGGCCTGCACGCGTTCAATCTGTTCGTCACCGTAGAAACGCAACAGGGCGAGCCGTCCGTATCTGCCGCCTACGCATATCGCGGGTTGGTCCCCACGCTGAATCTCTCAGCGTTTCGCCGAGCGGCTCCCCGCGGAGGCTTCCGCTACGGCGGTGAGGACCTGACCGTCACAGAGAACATCTCCGGCGTCACTTCGGGGCTCTCGTACAGCACGAATGACGTCTACCAAGCTCAAACGGTCGCCCTGAACTACACGGCCGCGTCCTTCGAACAGGACCTGGAGGCAAATTTCGAAGGCGATCCATTCGGCCCCGTGAACCGCAAGCCGTACAGCGGCTTCCTCGGTCTGGTGCGCCTCGGCTACTCCTACTCCAACGCTGACGGTACAGCGAACGGCATCAGCACCGAGCGCGGCTGGGGGATCTCTGCGTCGCTCGACGTCGGAGCGCCGGAGACAGGCAGCGAGAGCACGCTCACGACCGTCACTTGGCGCGGCGTCGGGTACGTTCCGGTTCCGGTGCTCCCCCACCACGTGCTCGCGGTCGCAGCCAGCGGTGGAACCTCGGACGGCACCTACCCACGGCGTGGGCTGTTCTCCACGGGTGGCTTCACCGACACGGGCCCGCTCGACGCGTATACGAGCGGAATCCTGCAGTCGACGTTCTTGCTGCGCGGATACGAGCCCGGCGCGTTCAGGGGCCGCCAGTTCCACCTACTCAAGGCAGAGTATCGCTTCCCCATCGCCTATCCAGAGTTCGGCATCAGCACGCTCCCAGGCTATCTCCGCACGCTCAGCGCCGCCCTGTTCGCCGACTACGGAGGCGCGTTCGACACAGTGGACCTGGACGACCCGTTCGACGAGATGCACCTCGGCGTCGGAGGCGAGCTATGGATCGATCTGGTCTTGGGCTACTACGTGCGCGCCAACCTCAAGCTCGGGTACGCGAACGGCCTCGACGACGAGAACAAGATCGAGGGCGGGCAGTTCTACTTCGTCGCGCAGAGTCCGTTCTGAGCGGCGCCGCTCTGGCCCGTCCTCGCGAGAGCCAAGCCGGATCTCCCGCCTCACGACTGCTGCTCGGCGTCTCCCGCGTTGTCGAGGCCGTGGCGCTTCATCAGGCGGTACAGGTGCACACGGGTGATGCCCGCGGCACGGGCTGCGGCGCTCAATGTCCGGTAGCGCTTGAGTAGCTCGCTCAAGTACTGGCGCTCCCAGGCGTGAACCAGGGCTTGCTTGGCGTTCTTGAGGGGCGGCAGCGGCTCACTCTTGGCAGGGGGCGGAAACGCTCGAGCCAGAACCCCAAACTCCAAGTCCTCAGGGGCGATGCCCGCCCCAGCCCGAGCCCGCTGCACCAGGCGTTCGAGCGCCGCCCTCAACTCACGGACGTTGCCAGGCCACTCGTGTGCCACCAGCGCGTCGACGACCGCCGCGGGCAAGTCGAGCTCGCCCGCCCCCAGCTCACCCAGGAGATCGAAGGCGATCACAGAGATGTCTTCGGGTCGATCTCTCAGGGGGGGTAAGGTGATACAGGTACCAGCGAGGTGGTAGTATAAATCTTTGCGGAATTTACCCGCGCCCACTAGCGCACCCAGCTCGAGCTGGCTGGCCGCGATCACGCGAGGCCCTTGGGCAGGTCGCGGGTGGCTCCGCTCGAATAGCTGAACCAGCGCGGCCTGAGCCTCGGGGCCGGCGCTCGTCAGCTGGTCCAAGTAGAGCGTGCCCCCCTGAGCGGCCCCAAGTGATCCATAGTGAGGCACGGGAGAGTCCAGGCCAGCGCTGGCATCCCACGTCGCCAGGTCGAGCCGCACGAATGGGAGATCACCGGCAGCAGAGGCGATGGCACGAGCCGCACGCTCCTTCCCGCAACCACTCTCCCCCTGCAGCAACAACGGTGAGCGGACCGCGTGACTCCGCTCCAGGCACGCGATCGCGGCGCGCATGGCCTCTGAAGACGCCACGAGTCCGCCAAAACGCTTTGGCGCCAACAGTACACCGGAGACCTGAGCCGGCAGTACCTGGAGATCCGTACGCCCGACCCGCACGATGGTCATCTGGGTGAGCATCAGCTCGGTCACGCGCAATCCCCGGCAAAACGTCCCGTTCGTCGACCCGAGATCGCGCACCGCAACACCCAGAGGAGTCAGCCGCATGGAAAGGTGCCGCCGGGAAACGCGGGGATCAGTCAGGCGAAAGCTACACTCTTCCGAGCTGCCTATGATCAGCTCGCGTTGAGCAAGATCGAGCTTCGCAGGAGGTCCCGACACTGGCTCAGGCCCACGCAGCACGCGAACGCGCCAAGTCGTCGCGACCCGTGGCTCGAGCCGTTCGCTCTCCGTGACTGGGTCCGCCGTCGTCATCGCTCGACCAGTATAGCCGCAGCCGACGCCCCCGTTGTGACCTTACTCGCGCTGAACGCCAACGAGCTTCGGCGGCGGCCACGAGGTTCTCGATACGCAACGTCGCCACTCGTACGCTGCAAGCGCCTCCGCCTTCGCATGAATCTCAGCGCGAGGCCGGCCGCTGCTCATGGTTGGGCAGCGAGAAGTCTGCCGCTCATCGTTGCGTTCTTCTCACTTCCGTTTGCAAAAATCCCCAGTGAATGTCGCTCATATCCGGCTCTGGACCTCGGGACGCGTTTCCGGCCGGCGGGCGGCACGGCAGCTGGCCCGGCAGCCGTACACACACCGGAGCAGCACCCGAAACAATTCCGCACGTCAACCTTGGTCGCACACTGAACCTTCCCGCTACGCGCTGTCACCTGGAGGCAACGCAACATGAATGTATCACCCATCGTTGAACGAGTATTCCGAAGGCTTGGTCCAGTGGGTGGAGTGATGCACCATGAATAGGTGTCGCAAGCGCGAGATTCCTTCGCCCGCCTCCGTCTTCATCAGAGCCACCCGCCGCCTGCGGATCGTCAGAGCGGTGAGCTTCAGCTCAAGCTAGGTACCTTCGGGGCCCTGGAGATCGGCGTAATCCGCACCAACGAGCTGGGCAACATCGCCGACCTCAACTCGGTTGCAGTCCAGCTCACGGGCTGGCCCAGGTCTATTGCCGTAGGGCAACCACTTGAGACTGTACTGCGACTGGAGAGCGACCAGGCCTCAGACGATTGGCCGATCGCCCCCCTCGCCTGCACAGCCAGCTCGGCGCTCGACCACGACGCCGAGCTCTATCTCGTAGGGAGGGATGGGGAGCGTCGTGCGATCCGCTACGCGCTGGATGGAATGTCGCTCGAGCATCCTCGCTGCGTCACCGTGCTCATCGAAGACGTTACGGCGCACCGCCTGACCGCCTTGCGTCTGCAGCACTTATCTGAGCATGACGCCCTGACCGGGCTGCTAGGGCGTCAGCACTTCATTCGCTTGCTCGAGCAGCGCGTGAGCCGTCCAGCTGGCGTCGAGGTCTTGCTCTATCTCA
>JAUILJ010000528.1 GCA_030433055.1 Polyangia bacterium | reverse complement strand
CAGCGCAGGCCCCAGCGCCGCAGCACCGCCCAGCGCCGCAGCACCGCCCAGCGCCGCAGCACCGCCCAGCGCCGCAGCACCGCCCAGCGCCGCAGCACCGCCCAGCGCCGCAGCACCAGGCGCGCCCTAGCAGCGGCTAGGGCAGGTCCTTGCCGCTGCACAGCGTGCGCGGTCCGAACTCGCCCTCGGGAGTCATCGGGCCCTCCCCGCCGTACTCATCCCGCAGCTCCCGAGACAGCTTGCGCGTCTGCGCGATGTTGCCGAGCACCTCCGCTCCCAGCGTGGGCGTGCGCTCATACGTCGCGTAGTCCACGGAGTAGAGACCAAAGCGTGGACCAAAGCCTTCGACCCACTCGAAGTTGTCGGTGAGGCTCCAGTAGTAGTAGCCGCGAATGTCCACCTGCTCCGAACGGGCGCGCTCGATCTGCTCCAGCGCACGCACGATGTTGGCCGCGCGTCGCTCGCCCAGCTCGGTGGCAATGCCCGACTCGCTGACCACCAGGGGTAGCTCGGGATAGCGCTCCCCATAGGAGTGGAGCACGTTGTAGAGCCCCTCGGGGTAGTACTCATACGCCATCTCCGGGACACACCACGTCGGGTCAGTCGGCAACAGACAGGAGCCGAAATCGAAGGTGTTGAAGCAAGGCGTCAGCTTCAGCGGCTCCGGCACCAGGCCGTTCTTCCCGGTCACTCCCGCGCGGAAATAATATTGGACCCCCATCCAGTCCAGGGTGCCCTTCCAGTCTGGCTGGTCCTCTTCTGGGGTACCATCCAGGTCCGCGTCGAACTTCCCGCTCAGCATCGCGTCGGGGACCATGTAGTGATAGACGTAACGCAGGCGCTCCACCGCGGCCACGTCCTCGGGGTCGTCGCTCGGCTCGTTGTCTCTGGATGGCGCCCACTCGGCGACGCTGAGCGTCAGGCCCACGTTCGCCGCGATGCCGTCGCCATCGGCGTCGATGGTGTCGGCGTCCTTCACCGCGTGATACATCGCGGCGTGACCGCTCAGGTAGTCACGCACGACAGGCACGAAGCCGTCTAGCAAGGTAAACAGCTTGGCTTTGCCGGGAGGAAATTGGCCAACCCCGTGCCCCGCCAGGAGGTAGTTCACCGGTTCGTTCACCGTCGCCCAGTCGTCCACGCGATCCCCGAAGCGCTCAGCGAGCAGCTTGGCGAACTGGCGCATCTCCTCGATCACCATCGGGCCTCCCTGAGGGTGACCGAGCCCGCACAGGTTCGCGTCAGTGGGCCCGGCAGCACAGTCGGGGTCCCGTGGGTCATCGATCCACACCGGATAGCTGAAGTGGTGGATCGTGACGTTGGGTTTGATCCCCGCGGCAAGCAAGGCGTCGAGCAACTTGGAGTAGTGGTCGAGCGCGGCTTCGTCGATTTGATCCCGCTGGGGCTCGATGCGCGCCCAGGACATGCTGAAGCGATAGCTGTCGAGGTGCATGTCCGTCAGCAGCTTCACATCGTCGAGCGCTCGGGTATAGCCTTGGGTCGCCTCTCCGACGGGGTCGTTGCCATGACCCAGTCCGCCTTCAGCGACGGGCGTGGTCCACACCCACCAGTCGGTGTTGACGTTTTGATCTTCGATCTGCGTGTCCGCGCTCGCAGCGCCGAAGCGGAAACTCCCCTTGCCGGACTCTCCGCTCAGCGGGCCGAGCGCGGCGTAGTTGAACGGCTCGAAGCTTGAACCCTCTTCGGTGTCTTCGCTGGAGCAGCCCGACGCACAGACCAGCGCGCCCAACCCCAACCCTCCGATCAAGCTCAAGCCGCGCAGCAGTCTGAAACCACCGAGCAGCCTGACACCACCGAGCGCACCCAAGCCACGAAGCAACCGCATGCTCGGCGTCTAGCACGGCTCGCGGAGCTTCGGCAGAGTAGCGACGACGCTCCGTGCCGAGTCCGCTGGAACCACACCTCGGCCGGAACGGCACAACCGAGGTTCAGGGAACCAGAACCAGCTTGCCCTTCACTTCGCGGCGCTCCATGCGCTGCAGCGCTTCGGCGCCCTGAGCAAAGGGCAACACCGCGTCAACGTGGGGTGCGAGCTCGCCCGCCGCGAGCCACTCGAGGAGCTGCTGGATGTTCGCGCGGTTCTTCGCGGGGTCTCGCATCGCGAACGCGCCCCAGAACACGCCCACGATCTGGCAGCTCTTGAGCAGCGTGAGGTTCAGCGGGATCTTCGGGATCTCCCCAGCCGCGAAGCCGATCACCAGAAAGCGCCCCTCCCAGGCGATGGCGCGCAGCGCCTGCTCGGCGAAGTCGCCGCCCACGGGATCGTAGACCACGTCCACGCCGCCACCGCTCAGCGCCTTGGCCCGATCCTTCAGCTTCTCTTCGCTGTAGTTGATGACCTCGCTCGCGCCGTGCTGTTTGGTCAACTCGAGCTTTTCCGCACTGGAAGCCGCGGCGATCACCGTAGCGCCCATGCGTTTACCGAGCTCCACTGCTGCAAGACCGACACCACCGGCGGCCCCCAGGACGAGGAGTTTCTCGCCCGGCTGCAGGTGCGCGCGGTCCTTGAGCGCGTAGTAAGTCGTCGCGTAGGTCAGGAGGAAGCCAGCGCCCACCTCGAAAGATACGTTGTCCGGCAGCTTGGCCAGCGAGAGCTCCGGCACCACGACCTGCTCTGCGAACGCGCCATTGAGCATCGTCGCTGCAACCCGATCTCCCACGGAAACACTCGTCACGCCTTCGCCGACCGCCTTGACGACTCCGGCGATCTCACCGCCAGGGCTGAATGGCGGCGTCGGCTGAAACTGATATTTGCCGTAGGTCAGCAGCACGTCGGGGAAGTTCACTCCCGCGGCCTTGACCTCCACCAACACCTCTCCAGTGCTTGGTTTCGGCGCGTCGATCTCGTCGACTCTGAGCCCAGTGGGACCGACCAGCTCGTGTACTCGCAGCGCTCGCATGCCGCGAACGCTATCACGTCAGCGCTTGGCCGTGGCGGCTCGGCGCGTCTCGAGCTCCTCCCATCGCGCCATCAGCTGCTCCGTGAGCGCCCGAGCCTGCGCCAGCTGCTCCTGGAGCGCGGGCACCTCCGAGGCGCGGGTCCGGTAGATGTCGGGGTCCGCCAGCTCCGCTTCCAGCCGCGCCTGGTCCTGCTCCGCCTCAGCGATGCGCTCCTCGATGCCATCGAGCTCCTTGCTCTCGGCGTAGGTGAGCTTCTTGAGCGCTGGCTCCGCCGGAGTTTGGGGGAGAGACGCTTCGTCTGCCTCTGCGCCGGCACGCGGCGCTGGCTCGAGCTTCTCCTCTGCGCTCTTCAGGGCTTGCAGTTCCGCGCGGCGCTCCCCGCTGAGGCGACGATAGGTCGAGTAGTTGCCCACGTAGTGGTGAACGATGTTGCGCTCTTCGTCCGCTTCGTCACGCTCGAACGCGAGGATGTCCGTCGCGATCCGGTCAAGGAAGTAGCGATCATGGGTCACCACGATCGCGACGCCGTTGAGCTCGATCAACAGCTCTTCGAGCGCGCTCAATGTGGCGACGTCGAGGTCATTGGTGGGCTCATCCATCACCAGCACGTTGGCAGAGCCGAGCATCAGCTTGGCCAGCGCTACGCGGGCGCGCTCTCCGCCGCTCATGGCCCCCACGGGCGTGCGCTGCCTTTCCTTGGGGAAGAGCAAGCGATCTAGATACGAATACACGCTGATGCGGTTGCCGTTCCAGTCCACCCAGTCGTTGCCGTCCGCGACGTTCTCCAGCACGTTCAGCTCGTCCTTGAGGCCGCTCCGCGCCTGGTCGAAGTACGCGATGCGCGTGTTGTCTCCGATCAGCACCTTGCCGGAAGTCGGCTGGAGTTCTCCGAGCAACACCTTGAGCAGGCTGGTCTTGCCAGCGCCGTTGCGCCCGATGATGCCGAGCTTGGTGCCTCGAGTCAGCTTCAAGGTGAGCCCGTCGATCAGGCGGCGCCCGCCGAGCTCCAGCACCAAGTCTTCCACCTCGATGATGCGACTACCGAGGCGCGTAGTCTCGAGCTTGAGCTCGGCGCGCTTCTCCTGATTGGGCGCCGCCTGGTCTCGCGCCGCCTCCGCTCGGTCGATGCGCGCCTTCTGTTTGCCACCCCGCGCCTTGGGCTGTCGCCGCAGCCACTCGAGCTCACGCCTCAGCAGGTTCTGGCGGTTCGCTTCGCCCTTCGCCTCCTGGAGCTGGCGCTCGGTCTTGGCTTCGAGGTAGCTGCTCCAGCCTCCCGCATAGCCGTAGAGCTTGCCCTGATCGAGCTCGAGGGTACGTTGCACCACGGAATCGAGCACGTAGCGATCATGGGTGATGAGCAGGAGCGCCCCTTGATGCTCCTCGCTGAGGTAACGCTCGAGCCACTCGATGGTCTCCGCATCCAGGTGGTTCGTCGGCTCGTCGAGGATGGCTAGATCTGGCGATGAGAGCAGGCAGCGGGCGAGCGCGACGCGTCGCCGCTCACCGCCCGAGAGTGTCCCCACTGCACGCTCGACGTCCACCAGCCCGAGCGCGGTCAGCATGCGGTCGGCGCGCTGCCCGAGCTCCCATCCACCCAGGTGCTCCACGTCGTGCCCTGCCTGGCTCTGCTCGTGGAGCAACGCCTCGAGATCACCCTCTCCCGCCTCCAGCAGACGCGACGCCCGAGCGTGGCGCTCTCGCGCATCGTTCCAGGCTCCCAGGCCCTCCAGGCAGATCTCCCGTGCCGTGCGCTCTGGATCGAACGAGGGCTCCTGCTCCAGATAGACCACCGACGCGTCGCGCCGCACCGCGACCTGCCCCGCGTCGGGCATGTCGCGCTGCGCAAGGATGCGGCCCAGGCTGCTCTTGCCGGATCCGTTGTTGCCCACCAGGCCGATGCGCTCTCCCCGTCGAATGTGGATCTCCACGTCGTCGAGAATCACTTGCGGGCCGAAGCTCTTACGCAGACCCTTGGCAGTCAGGACAGGCACGAACGCCTTATGCACTGCCCCACGCCGACCTCAAACACATTCGCGCGCCGTTCGCCGCGTGAGGCTCGCGGCGTAGAGCACATGGCCTATCCTGACGACACGGCCGGTTTGAACGTTGACACCCAGTGCCACCTTACTAACGTGGTGAGGGCGTCAAGGCGTACGGCGTGAGGGATGCGAGGGAGGCAAGCTCTGTGATTTCGAAGACCAGGACGGTGAGAGCCCAACGATCAACATGGCTCGTTCAGCTGAGCATCGCAGCCACGCTGGCGTGTGGCGCAGCAGCGTTGGCGTCATGTGAGACCTTCGACCCGCCGCCCAAGGCCTCCATCGCTGGAATTCAGGGTTCATTCTTGGAGGGTTCCCCCGGGGATCCGCTGGTCGTCCGCTTCAACGAGGCGTTCGACAAGAAGTCGCTACGCTTCAAGGTCGTACGCGGCGACAAGGCCCTGGACATCGATCCCGAGGGAAACCTCCCGGACGAAGAGGGCTACTGTGCAGCGCAGCGCGAGCGCGGGCAGTGCTCCGGGGACGCGCCTGCGCCCTGCTGCAACAACGAAGGGGTGGTTCAGCTCGCGTCCTACAACGGAGGTAGCGGCCAGGCCGAGGGCGCGAAGGTCGAAGTCGGCGAGACGTCGGTGACGATCCGCTTCGACGAGAGCCCGAAGATCGCGGTGCCCTACCTGGTCGTGGTGGAGCCGGGCCTGGAAGATCTGGAAGGCAATGTAAGCCTGGTGCGCCAGCGCCTGGAGTTCACCTACCGCGCGTTCCTGCCCGGGCCAAGCTCGCTGCCGACGGGCCCCTACTTCTTCCTCTTCGACATCGCGCCTCCGCCCCTCAAGCAGCAGCTACGGCTGTTCGCCTGGCTCAACGTGGATGCCGACGAGGGCACGTGGGAAGGTCTGTTTACCGACGGAAACCGCACGACGGCGCTCAACGACCGCCCCGGCTGCCCCTCGGGCTGTTCACCCAACGCCTGTCAGCTCTATCCGTCTCCCGCGTGCGTGAAACCGTCGACCAACATGGGTTCCATCGACGAGTTCCTGGACTTCATTCCGATCAAGGATCGCCCCGTTGGGTACACCTTCCTCGGCGCGGGCTACACCGCTGATCTACCTGATGGCACCACAGGGATTGGGACGCCGCCGTTCCCCATCGACATCGTCATCGGCTCCGGA
>JAUILJ010000527.1 GCA_030433055.1 Polyangia bacterium | reverse complement strand
GACCATCAGCTCTCCCCAGCAGGCGAGCTTCGAGCGCACGGCGAAGTACACGACCTTCTCCGTATTGCCGATGGGACCCAGCACCGCCAGGTTCGATCGGTGGACCCCCCAGGTGCCGGGGCCGTGCTCCAGGATGGCGTCGTGCAGATCACGGCCGGCTTCCTGAGCGTCTCCAAGGATCGCGACGCGCAGGCGCACCACGCTGTCCCCCTTGCCGCTCAGGTCGAGGTAGACCAGGTCGCTACGGCGCTTGGTGACCTTCACCTTGAAGCCGCGCTGCTGCAGGAACTGGACGAGCTCCGGGTAATCCAGGGACGTGTAGTCGGGGTCGAGGTCGTAGCCCTCACAGGCCTTGGAGTTGAGCCGTACCGCACCCGGCTTCATGCTCCCGGACTCCTCGTCGAAACCCTCGGTGTTGTCCCGCGCGTACCCACGGTTGGTCTCGGTGAGATAAACCGCTTGGTTCGAGCCCCCACAGCCATTGAGCGTGGAGCCGAGACCGGCGAGCAGCACCAAACGTGCCCAGACACGAACTGAGAAACGCACGCAGAAAGGCTAGCAAGAGCGGAAGCTCCGACAGAAGAAACCGGCGCATCTGATTGTACGATAGCGCGCGGCCCGAGGACCGTTGCCCGCCCGGGGCGCTGACGCCGGCAACAATTTGGCCTGCCTTTGCTCCTCTGATTACGCTTCAGTCATGAGCGTGCGTCGGCACCTGACCCGTTGGGCACTCGCCTATTCCAGCCTCTTGTTCGTGGGGCTCGGCACAGGGTGCGCCTCTGGCCCAGACCCTCGTGCGTTTCAGAACGAGGTCTTCTACGCCTACGACCAGCTCTCGGACAGCGATCTGAGTCGCTTCGAGGTGCGCTACCCGCCCCTCGACCTCGAGTCGAAGAAGCCCGGCTTCATCGGGGTGGGCGTGCTCAGCTCCACGGTGCGCTTCTCGCGACCCAAGAACTGGCAGATCCGCTCGGCGAGCAACCAGCCGCAGGGGCGCTTCATCGAGTACATGAGCCCCGAGCAGTACATGTTCGCGATCTACGAGCGCCTCGAGTCGCCCTGGGACCCCTGGCGGGTGATCATGGGGCACTACGAAGACGACGTGAAGAAGAAGGGCGGAAAGATCCTCGCGCCCGCCGTGGCCATGTCGACCTACAACGCTCAGGGCCGCGCCTATCACGTACAGCGACCGGTCGACGCGCCCAAAGAGCCACTGATGAGCAATACCCGCGAGTACCTGGTGCGAAGCGACCACCGCATTTTGCTTGTGCAGGTCGTGTATCAAGGCAAATCGCTCAAGTCGATCGACGACGAGATGATGCGGGTCATCCAGACCTTCCGCGTCTACTGACAGGCCGCGGTTCCTCACGGTAGTGGCAACAGGCCCAGGCTCGTCGGCCCCCGCCCGTCGCTGGTGTGGCCAGGCGAGGCTCGACGCGGCGCTGGAATATCCACGCGCCCGAGGCGTTGTGTGACCCCTGAAGCAACGCTTGCGCGTGGTTCGAACAGGCGGTCAGCGCTCGCCGGGCTGCGCCGCTGCCCACGACCGACGCCACGGAGTGCCCGGCCGACAACCGTAAACCTTTGAAATTACGCCAGTTCCGCTTCCTTTCCAGACGGGGCTATTGAGGTATCCTAGCCGCGCTTTGCGGCCCTCCAGGGCCACGTCAGCTTTGTCTCCCGCACCGCGCGCATCCGTGCGAAGACCCCTCCGCCAGCCGCTAACCACACGGCGGAAACGAACTCAGCGGACAACGCAGCCCCAGAACCAAAAGTGAGTCCAAGTGCCTAGCTTCAAGTGGGACCACGATCCCATCGCTTTCAGCATTCACCTGCCCTTCGACCTCAAGTACGTGCTCTTCGCCGTGGTCGCGCTGGGCCTGATCTCGGCCATCATCTCGATCCGCGAGAAGATGTCCCCCATCTTCGGCCTGGTGGTCGCCGGTGTCGCGGGCTACGCGGCGCTGCGCTGGGGCGACATGCGCCCGGACATCCCGATCCGCTGGTACAGCTTGCTGTTCGTCGGGGTGTTTCTCGGCGGATACGCGTTGCTCAAATGGCAGATCGAGCGAGGCGGCGGCGATCCTGACGACGCGGGGGACTTCATCGTCTACGGCGTGCTCGGGGTGCTGATCGGGTCGCGGCTCGGCCACGTGCTGTTCTACGATCTGGACAAAGCGATGCAGGACCCGGTCTGGGTCCTGGAGATCTGGACCGGGGGGCTCGCGAGCCACGGGGCGGTCGCTGGCCTGATCATCGCGATGTTCATCTTCACCAAGCGGCGGGGCATCGCGTTCCTGGAAGGCGCGGATCGATTTGCGTTCAGCGCGGCGCTCGGCGCCACGTTGGTGCGTGTCGGCAACTTCCTGAACTCTGAGATCGTTGGCCGCAAGGTGCCAAGCCAGAGCTGGGGTGTGCAGTTCCCCCGCTATGACGCGGAGCTCGTAGCGGCCGGCAAGGATGTACCGTACCGCTATCCAACCCAGCTGTTCGAGGTCGCTCTGGGGTTGCTGATCTTGCTCGCGCTGTATCTGGCGGACCGCAAGTGGGGCAAGGAGAAGCGCCCCCGAGGCCTGCTGATCTCCATATTCTTCTCCTTGTACTTTCCTGGGCGTTTCCTGGTGGAATTCTGGAAGGAGTACCAGACCAAGGGAGACACCAATACGCTCAAGGAAGCAGGGCTGACCATGGGCCAGTACCTGAGCATCCCGGGCATGTTGCTGGGCTTCTATGGCATCTACTGGGCCATCACCAAGCACCTGCCCGTAGGCTGGAAGCCCCGGGAGGAGTACCTGGACGAGGACCTCGACGACGAGGATCTCGACGACCTCGACGACCTCGACGATGAGGAGCTCGACGACGAGGAGCCCCCTCGCCCCAGGAAGAAAGCGAAGAAGAAGACTGGCAAGAAGAAGATCAAGAAGAAGAAAGCCGGGAAGAAGAAGGTCAAGAAGGCCAAGCCAGCTCCCAAGGCTGAGGCCGCGGAAAACGACGAAGACGACGAGGACGAGGACGACGAAGACCAGGTCGAGTCCAAGCCCGCGTCCAGCAAGCCACCGCCGGAGCCGTCCAAGGACGACGAAGACGACCAAGACGACCAAGACGACCAAGACGAAGACGAGGAAGACGACGGAGAAAAGAAGTAGCTCCGTCTCGCCGCCCGAGCAGCCATGAACTCCAACCTCACCGATATCGTCTTCGAGACGCCGCGCCTGGTCGCGCGCCCTTGGCGCCTCGAAGACGCCGAAGCCGGACTGAACCTCTACGGTGATCCCGAGGTCGTACGCTTCATCGGTATGCAGCCCATCACGACTCACGCCGGGATGCTCGACATGTTGGAGCGCATCCAGCGCCGCAACGAGATGTTTCCTCGCGGCATGGGTGGCTTCGCGACCTTCGAGCGGGAAACCGGCGAGCTGGTGGGGAACCTGCTGCTCAAACCACTACCGGGCGTGAGCGGCAGCCTGACCTTCGATATCGAGATCGGGTGGCACCTGCGCCGCAGCCAGTGGGGTCGTGGCTTCGCGAGCGAAGGCGGCCGAGGCCTGCTGCGCTATGGCTTCACGACCTTGGGCCTCGACCGCCTGCACGCCGTCGTGGAGCCTCCCAACCAGCGCTCGCTCAACGTGGCGAAGGCCATTGGGTTGATCCACGACGGCCAGACCCAGCGCTACTACAGCGGGATCGAGCTCGAGCATTTTCAACTCGACAAGGCGGAGTGGACCACTCAGCAGCCGGCTGCGCGCCGCTCCTGATCGCGCTTCGGCCCGCGCTCAAAGACCAACGGCGGGCAACAGCCTGCGCTGCAAGAAAGCGCGCAGCTCCGCCTTGCTGCGGCGCTTGGGCCCCGCGACCATCAGCAGGGACAGCAGCAGCCGAACGCTGACCTCGATGATCTCCGGCAGCTCCCCGAGCAAGTCTTCGCGCCCCTCGAGGATCACCTGGAATATTTCCAGGCAGATTTTTTGTCCCTCCAGCGACGTCAGCGCCTGGCTGCCTACTAGCTCGCCCAGGCGGCTATCCGTGATGAGCGTGAGGTAAGGCTCCTTGGGGAGTTTGTCGAGCGCGTAGACCAGCGCCTCCACCAGCCGCGCTTCCGGCCCCTCGAACCGGCACAGGTGCGCCTTCATCTTCTCGCCGAACGTATAGCCCCGCGCCAGAAGCGCGGCGGCGACGACGGCGTCACGGCTATCGTAGTAGCTGTAGACGGTCGGCCGCGTGACTCCCGCCTCCCTGGCGATATCTCCCAGGCTCACCTTTTCAATCCCCCAGCGCTCCACGCAGCGGACCGCGGCTTCCAGCACGCGCGCCTGGGTGTCTCTCGGCTCTGTGGGTTTCACGCGACTTCCCATGCTCTGGGTATCTTGCATGCAGGAGCAAATCTTACAAGTTGATCGACTTTGTAAAGTCGTATAGCGTCCTCCCATGCCAGGTATGAGGAGGGACCCACCGCTGGTCCCGGGGGCGCTACCGCTGGTGGGTCACATGCTGTCGTTCGGGAAGAACCCGTTCGAGTTCATGCGGCGAGTGAGAGACGACTTCGGGGATATCGCTGAGTTCCGCATGTTTCATCAACGGATGGTGCTGCTGACCGGAGACGAAGCCAGCGAGCTGTTCTTCCGGGGCACCGACGAGCAACTCGACCAGTCGGCTGCCTACAAGCTGATGACGCCGATCTTTGGCAAAGGGGTGGTGTTCGACGCCCCTCAGGATCGCAAGGACCAGCAACTCAGGATGCTCATGCCCGCGCTGCGCGACAAATCCATGCGGAGCTACGCTGGCAAGATCGTCGGAGAAGTCGAAGGCCTCATCTCGCCGCTGAGCGACGGCGCAATCGTGGATCTCACGGAGTTCACCAAGGAGCTCACGATCTACACCTCGAGCCACTGCTTGCTCGGCCCGGAGTTTCGCTACGAGCTCACCCGAGAGTTCGCGCAGATCTATCACGACCTCGAAGCAGGGGTGCAGCCCATCGCTTACATCCACCCGTTCCTGCCCCTACCCGCCTTCAAGAAGCGCGACCGCGCGCGCAAGCGACTCGAGGGCCTGGTCAGCGAGATCATCGAGAAGCGCGAGCAGCAAGCGGCCAAGAGCACGGACATGTTCCAGTCGCTGATCGACAGCCGCTACAAGGACGGATCGCGCCCGACGCCCTATGAAATCACCGGGATGCTCGTCGGCGCGATGTTCGCAGGGCACCACACCAGCTCTGGGACCACCGCCTGGGTGGTGCTGGAGCTGCTCAAGCGCCCACAGCTGCTCAAGCGGGTGCGCGAAGAGGTAGACGCCGTCTACGTGAGCGAGGGGGAAGTCACCTTCGAATCGCTGCGTCAGCTCCCGCTGCTCGAGAGCGTGGTGCGCGAGGTGCTGCGGCTGCACCCGCCGCTGATCATCTTGATGCGCAAGGTGCTGGAGGAGATCAGTTTCCGCGACTATCGCATTACCGCGGGGAAATATGTGTGCGTGGCGCCGCCCGTCACTCATCGCATCCCCGAGCTATTCCCGAACCCGGAGGCGTTCGATCCCGATCGCTACTCTCCGGACCGCGCCGAAGACAAGAACCTCAATGCGTATCAACCGTTCGGCGGCGGCAAGCACAAGTGCTCGGGCAACGCCTTCGCGATGTTTCAGATCAAGACCATCATCGCCGCGCTGGTGCGGCGGATGGATCTGGAGCTCGTCGACCCGGAGAGCTACTACCACGACGACTACACCCAGATGATCGTGCAGCCGAAGTCACCCTGCCGCGTGCGCTTCCGTCGACGCCCTGGCGACTCGATCCCCGCCGCTGCCCCGAGGATACGTGAGCGGCCCAGCGACGAGGGTTGTCCGTTCTCAGCCGCAGAGCCAGGGGCGGCGCCCCGCCACCGTCTCGAGATCGACGCGCGCCTCTGCCAAGGCCACGCCGTGTGCATGAGCGAGGCGCCGGAGCTGTTCTTCGTGGGAGAAGGCAATGACGCTTTGGGCGAGGTCAGGGTCGCTCACCCGACGGAGCAGCAGCTCCCCGCCGCTCGCAGGGCAGTGAGCCGATGCCCGAACCAGGCCATCAAACTCAACGAAATTCCAGCCACAGCACAGACCAGGGGCAACCGATGACAGCTTATC
>JAUILJ010000526.1 GCA_030433055.1 Polyangia bacterium | reverse complement strand
CGTCAACATCGCGATCCGGGATGATCGTCCGGATTTGCCGGATGTGATTCGTACGCCTATGCAGACACTGCTGATGGAGGCTGCTTATCAGAGTGATATGAAGATGATGAGCGATTCTGATCGGGCTGCATTATCAGGAGGCGAGATGGATGAAGAGGAACTCAATCAGTTTAATGCAATATCAACTGCGACTCCTTCCAGTCTGGAGGAGTTAAGTGAAGGTTTGAACGGCATGGATTTATCGGATCAAACCGGATTTTTTCCGCCGCCACCCGGAGCTATCAGTTCGCCTGAAGAGCTGAAGGAAGAGGAAGCCGGGGATGATCAGGGTTTGTCAGAATCTGAACCTTTATTGAAGAGCGCTTCGATTGAGGATGACGAGGATCAGCAGCAAGCAGGCAAAGACGTGAACGACGGTGAGCGGGGTCTCGAGGAACTTGAGCATGCGGGGCTCTTACTTGGCTTTTGATGTGAGGGATGCGTTGCGGGTTCGGGGCTCAAAGCAACGGAGCATCCGAAAGCTTCCAGGAAGCGGCGCCAGACTGATTCGTGTGAGCCTTGCTCGCGCGCTTTCAGAGTGCGCGAAGGATACCCAGGAACGATTCGGCCTTGAGCGAGGCGCCTCCAACTAGAGCGCCATCCACGTCCTCGCAAGCCAAAAGCCCCGCCGCGTTGTCCGGCTTGACGCTGCCCCCGTAGAGTAGCCGCGTGCCGGAGGCTAATTCTTGTGAAATTCCGGCAAGTTGCGAGCGAATAGCCGCGTGGACTTCCTGGGCTTGTTCGGGCCCCGCCACGCGGCCCGTACCGATCGCCCAGACCGGTTCGTAAGCGATGGCGCCCACCCCTACGTCAGCCAGGAGCAGCTTCGCGAAGGCACCGACCTGGCGCTCCACGACCTCGAGGGTCTTGCCGCCCTCGCGCTCTTCGAGAGTTTCCCCCACGCAGACGATGGGGCGAAGGCCCGCATCGAGGGCGGCTTTGGTCTTCTCGGCCACGCCAGCGTCGGTCTCGCCGAACAGCTGGCGGCGCTCGGAGTGACCGATGATCACCCACTTGCACCCTGCGTCGAGCAGCATGGGGGCGCTCACCTCGCCGGTGAAGGCACCTTCGGCCTTTGCGTGAAAATTCTGTGCGGAAATTTCCACGCTCAGTTTCAGGCCTGCCCGTGCCTCCTCCACCGTGGCAGCGACGGCGGCCAGCGCAGTGAAGGGCGGAGCCATCACCACGTCTGCGGTGCCCGCGGGCAAGTCTGCTGAGCGCAGGCCGCGCATGATGTCGATGGCCAGGTCGCAACCCGTGCGACCGCCGTGAAACATCTTCCAGTTGCCGGCAATCAGCGGCACTCGCTTCGTCATTCTGCTCCCCCGCTCCGCAGGGCTTCGATGCCCGGCAGCTTCTTGCCTTCAATCAGCTCCAACGAGGCACCGCCGCCGGTGGAGATGTGGTCGATCTTCTCGGCCAGCTCTGGGCCCGCCTGACGTACGGCTGCGGCGCTATCCCCGCCGCCCACCACCGAGAACGCGGAAGCGTCTGCAACGCGCTGCGCGATGCCTCGAGTTCCGCTGGCGAACGCCGGGTTCTCGAACAGGCCCATGGGGCCATTCCAGAAGATGGTCTGCGCCTTGGCCAGGCGAGCGCCGAAGAGCTCCAGCGTCTCCGGGCCAACGTCGAGCGCCATATGATCCGCGGGGATACTCGAGACGTCTACCGTCTTTCCGCTCTGGGCCTCGAGAGACGTCGCCACGACTACGTCCTTGGGCAGCAAGATGTCGACCTTGCGGTCCCGCGCTTGCTCGAGCAGCGTGCGCCCGCGCGCGAGCCAGTCCGTCTCCACCCGCGAAGCCTGGAGCTTGTGCCCCTGAGCGGCGAGCAACGTGTTGGCCATCGCGCCGCCGATGCAGATGGCGTCGCACTTCTGCAGCAAGCTCTCGATCACCTCGATCTTGTCGGCGACCTTCGCGCCGCCGAGCACGGCCACGAAGGGGCGCGCCGGCGAGTCCACGACCCGCGCCAGCGACGCGATCTCGCGCTTCACCAGGAAGCCCATGCCCCGCTGGGCCTTGATGCGCGGCAGCCCGGCGGTCGAGGCGTGGGCGCGATGCATGGCGCCGAACGCGTCACTCACATACACGTCGCACAGGTCCCCCAGCTCCTTGACGAAGCCTTCGTCGTTGGCTTCTTCTTCCGCGTGAAACCGCAAGTTCTCCAGCAGGCAGACCTGGCCTGCTCGCAGATCCTGGATCACCTTGCGTGGCGCGTCCCCGATGCAGTCGTCGGGCATGTGCACTTCGAGCTTCATCAGCTCGGCCAGGCGCGCACCGCAGGGCTCCAGGCTGTACTCCGGCGCCACCTTGCCCTTGGGGCGGCCGAGGTGGGAGGCCAAGATCACCTTGGCCCCTGTCTCGACGGCGTACTGGATGGTGGGGATCGCCGCGGCGATGCGCTCGTCGTCGGTGATCTGCTGCTGCTTGTCCAGCGGCACGTTGAAGTCCACGCGGATGAACACCCGCTGGTTCTCGAGCGAAAGCTCTTCGATCGACTGGATCCCGTCCAAGTACGCCATGCTATTTCCCTGGGGTAATGAGCGTTTGCTCGGTAGGCCTGGTGTCAGCCTTTGGCCACGAGCAGGGCCAGGTCGATCATGCGGTTGGCGAAGCCCCACTCATTGTCGTACCAGGAGAACACCTTGGCGAAGCGCGCGCCCTGGGTCTTGGTCATCGTGGCGTCGAAGATGCTCGAGTGGGTGTTGCCGATGTAATCGCTCGAGACGAGCTCCTCTTCGGTGTACTGCAGGATCCCCTTGAGGGGGCCTTCAGCAGCGGCCTTCATCGCGGCGTTGATGCTCTCGACGGACACGTCCTTCTCCGTCGTGAGAGTCAGATCAACCAGGCTCACGTCGATGGTCGGCACGCGCACTGCGAGGCCGTCGAACTTGCCCTTGAGCGCCGGGATCACCTCGGCCACCGCCTTCGCGGCGCCGGTGCTGGTCGGGATCATGCTGACCGCGGCTGCGCGCGCACGACGCAGATCGCCCTTGCGGTGAGGCAGGTCGAGCAGAGCCTGATCGTTGGTGTACGAGTGCACGGTGGTCATCAGGCCGGCGACGACGCCGAACTGGTCGAGCAGCACCTTGGCCACCGGCGCCAGGCAGTTGGTGGTGCAGCTACCGTTGCTGATCACCTGGTGCTTGTTGCCGTCGTACTGCTCCTGGTTGACGCCCATCACGATGGTCAGATCGTGGTTCTTCGCGGGGGCGCTGATGATCACTTTCTTGGCGCCGGCCTCCACGTGACCGATGGCCTTGGTCTTGTCAGTGAACAGGCCGGTGCACTCGAGCACGACGTCGACGCCCTGGCTCTTCCAGGGGATCTCCTTCGGGTCCTTGATCGCCGTGATCTGGATGTCCTTGCCGCCGACCGTGATGCCCTTGTCGCCCACGCCGACTGGAGCAGCGTCGAACGTACGGTGGATGGAGTCGTACTTGAGCAGGTGAGCCAGCGTCTTCGGATCCGTCAGATCGTTGATGCCCACGACCTCGACGTCCTTGATTCCGCGCTGGTACAGCGAGCGCAAGACACAGCGACCGATGCGGCCGAAGCCGTTGATGCCAACCTTTACCGACATGACTCCATCTCCTAGAGTTGAGTGAGCGTTTCCGCGAGATTCTGAGGCGGTGATCGCCGCTTCGAAACCCGATGCGTGTGGCGGGTTCTGGCGCCGAGACCTGATCGGCGCAAGCGATGTCGAACACCGGCGTCTCGGCGTGCCCCGATGGCTTCTTGGGGGCAGCCTGAACGAGCGTCTGACAGGCGCGGAACTTAGGCGCAAGGGGGGGGCCGGTCAACGCGAAAGCGCTGCCAAACATGGCGCTTTTGCTGCCGCTCGGTGGCTGAATACGCGCGCGGCCCTGCGGGGCGATGCTCCGTCGATGCGCAGCGCGCGGGACGTTTCGAGCCGCTGGCTGAGCCACGCTGCGTGCCGCACGCATCCGACGTTGACGGCGCGTGACCTGGGGACGACCCTGGCGGCGTGCGAGTTCTCCTGATGCGCCACTCGTTGGCCGTTCACGCTGACCACTCACTGACTGACGAGCAGCGCTACCTGAGCGAGGCCGGGCGAGCCCGCGCGACCCAGATGGGCAAGATGCTGCGCGAGCGCGGTGTGGAGTGCGACGCGATAGTGACGAGCCCTCTGGTCCGAGCGGTGCAAACCGTGGAGTTGGTTCAGGCCGCGCTGGGCGCCGAGGTTTGGGTCCAGGTGCTGCCCAGCTTGGCTCCGGGTCACCCGCCTCGCCTGCCCGCGCAAGAGCTGGCAGCGCTCGGGGTGAACGTACTGGTTGTCGGACACGAGCCCGGAATCAGCGGCCTCGGCGCCTTCCTCACCAGCCGCCCCAGCTTTCCACCGTTCCGCCCAGGGCAGATCTGCGCGCTCGAGCGCGGGCGCCCAGACTGGCTGCTGAACCCGGAGACCGAGAGCTTCGAGCCTCTGCTGCTGGCGTGATGCATCCCGACTCAGCCCAGCGTTCCCGGATGCATGGAGCCGCGACACCACGGGGAGGTCTGCGTCCATGACCTCGCGTCCCGAGCGCGCTCACGAAGCGCTGGGCGAGCGCTTCTATCAGGTCGTGCAGCCCGGTAATTTTGCTGTGCGGAAAATACGGTTCCGGAACCAGCGCTGGGCGGAGCGTGTCGGCTTGGGGGCGCTGGACGAGGCGCAGTGGCTCGGGCACCTCGCGCGTTTCGTGCCGGTGCAAGGCGCGCAGCGCGTGCCGCTGGCGCTCAGCTACCACGGCCATCAGTTCGACGTGTACAACTCCCAGCTCGGCGATGGCCGTGGCTTCCTGTTCGCGCAGCTCAGGGATCTGAAAAACCAGCGCCTGCTCGACCTGGGCACCAAGGGCAGCGGGCGCACGCCTTACTCCCGAGGCGGTGATGGTCGCCTGACCCTCAAAGGTGGTTTCCGTGAGGTACTGGCGACGGAGATGCTGGAGGCTCTCGGCGTTTACACCTCGAAGAGCCTCAGCCTGGTGGAGACCGGCGAAGAACTCGAGCGTCACGACGAGCCTTCTCCGACGCGCTCGTGTGTCTTGGTGCGGCTCAGCCACTCTCACGTGCGCATCGGCACGTTTCAGCGGCTCTACGCCTTGCAGCACCTGGACTCTGTCGAGCGGCTGGTCGACTACTGCAACGAGCGCTTGCTCGGGCTCTCCTTCGCCACGCAGGCGGATCGGGGGGAGAGGTGCGTTGGTTTCCTGCGCGAAGTGACCCGACGCGCCGCGCGCACTACCGCTGCGTGGCTCAGCGCGGGCTTCGTCCATGGTGTCTTGAACTCCGACAACCTGAACGTCACCGGCGAGAGCTTCGACTACGGGCCATACAGGTTCCTCCCGGAACTAGACCCGACATTCACCGCAGCCTACTTCGACCACACAGGCTTGTACGCATATGGCCACCAAGCGCGCGCCGTGTGGCGCAATCTCCAGCGGCTCGCCAGTAGCCTGGAAGGCCTGGCGAGCCGCGAGGACCGCCTGGGAGCCATCGCGGGCTTCGAGTCGGAGCTCGAGCTGGCTCACGCCGCCGCGCTCCTTCGGCGCCTCGGCTTGACGCCCCGAGAACCCGACTCCGACGGCGCCCTCGCGCAGGCGCTGGTCACCTTCCTCGAGCGCTCCCGCTGCTCATTTGCAGGCTTCTTCTTCGACTGGTTTGGGGGTGAGGCGAGCCGTCAGCGCGCCCTGAGCGGCCCTCGGAGCCGCGACTACCAGCGCCCGGAGATCGAGCCCGTGCTGTCGCTGTGGAGGGACTACCAGCCACTCGGTCGTGTCCCCGAGAGCCTGCTCGATGATTACTTCCGTGGTGAAGCGCCCTGCGATCTGCTGATCGACGAAATCGAGTCGCTGTGGGCTCATGTCGCCGAGGGCGATGACTGGGGGCCGTTCGAAGCCAAGGTTGCCGCCATCCGTCGCATGGGTGAGGCGCTCGGCACGCGCTGCGACCCTCTCGCTTCCGCTCCATAGCCCGAGTGGCGAGCGTCGCCTTGGCAGCTCTCCGAGGCTAGAAGTGAATCGTGGCGTTGAGGGACACCGGCGCGACGTACTTGCTTGTTGCTG
>JAUILJ010000525.1 GCA_030433055.1 Polyangia bacterium | reverse complement strand
CCTCGTAGCTGGTGGGTGCCATCACCAGCCAGTCCTTCTTCTCGCAAGCGTTGCGAGCCGGACCCGTGGCCAGGGGGATCTCACCGTCGAGACGCTGAATGGTATTGGCACAGCCAAAGGTTGCGAGAGCGAAGCAAGCCGCGAGACCAAGGCGCATCCTCACCGAGTATCACGACCCTCGCGAGACGTCAGCCAGGTATGGGCTTCCGCCGCAAATGGTCAATCAGCCCTACGGTCAGTTCGTGGACGGGCCCGCGTGGGCTTCTCGTGGTTGCAGCGTGCGGATACAGCGCCAGGCGCGAGCCAAGCCGGGCAGGGCCAAGCCGGTAGGACCGAGGCGGCAGGGCCAAGCCGCCAAGACCGAGGTGCAGGCCGCAGCTGTGGCCCGCCAGCTAGCATCACCTGCATGTCGAGCTATCAAGGAGCGATCAAAGCCGCCGTCGCGTCGGCTGACTGGTGCCGGGACATCTCGTCGAGCAGCAGCTGCCGGTGACCCCACGGCAGGACGTTACCGCGCGGCGTAGCGTACTCGAGGAACAGGTTGTCATCCGTGGAGACCAGCTCGGACAGCGGCACATCCGAGCGCGCCGCTTCGTCCGCGATGTAGCTGTCCAGGTCTTTTCCGGTGAGCATGAGATACTTGAGCAGGTCCACGAGCTGAGCGCCTTGCTCCAGCTTTCGCCTGACACCGGGCCGCTCGGAGAGCTCGTCGGAGCGCGCGCGCGATGCCCGCAGCGGCTGCTCTGAGGCGACCAGCACGCCCTGACCCCCGGCGTAGAACAGCGCCACGTGGGGAAACACCTGACGCAAGGAGTTCAGGATGCGGGCGAACGTGTGGTTCTCCATATGGTGAACCTGCACCCACTGCTGGAAGATACCGTGCGGCAATAGATGCCGCTTGACGAGCTGGTAGTACTCCTTGCTGTACAGGCTGCTGGCTCCAGCAAACCATACACTGGACAGCTCCATGCCGATGAAATCGTACTTCTCGGCTCGCACCAGGAGGTAGTTCCTGCCGTCGTCGAAGTGCACCTGAACGCGCGGGTCGTCCAGGGCGTGATCGTTGACGCCACCGAAGTACTCATGAGCGGCCTCTGCGATGGCGGGGGAGATCTCGACGACGTCGAGGTGCTTCCAGGGGTAGCCGTTCAGCGTGCCGAGCGTCGTGCCCGTGCCCAGGCCGATCACCAGGCCGCGATCCCAGTGCGTGACGAACATGCTGGGGAAGTGAGCGAAGGCATACTGGGCCTGCATCTCGTGGCCGTTGTTCCCCTGGAACTTGCCGTTGGTGTACAGCGTGTACAGGTCGTCCTTCTTGGTGACCGTCGTCACACCCCCGTGCACGTCTTCGCGCAGGAACAAGACCTCGTCGGGCTTTTGCCAGCCTTCGAAATAGACGTTTACCCCGCTCGTCAGCCTTGCCAAATTCCACGCGGGAAAGAGGAAGGGCAGCGCGATGGCCGCACACGCAGCAGCCAGAGTCCCGGTGCGCTGCCTGGCCTTGGAGCGCGCGACGGCGGGCAACGTGACGAGCGCCAGCGCGCCGAAGACCCACACCACGCTGTGCAGCGCGCGCTCGGAACCGAGCTTGGGGAGCAGGAGGTAGCCGGTCAACAGGGCTCCCGCCACGGCCCCGAGGGTGTTGATCGCCGTGAGCCGACCCACCTGCGCCCCGACGCGAGGATCCGCGGCCACCCGCTGCAGCAGCAGGGGAAACGTCAAGCCCATCAACGTGGTCGGTACCACGAGGATCAAGAACGCGGCCCCCGCACGGATGGCCTCGCGCCCGGCGAACGACGTCACGTGAGCGCCGAGGCCCCCGAACAGCATCGGCAGGCGATCCCAAGCCGGTAAGGTGATGGCCATGCCCAGCGCTGCCGCTGCGAGGCCGATCGGTAGCGCAGCCGAGCCAAATCTGGCGTGGATACGGGGCGCGACGGAGGCGCCGGCGAACAGGCAGATCAGGAACACCGCCAGGATGAGCCCGAAGGCGTATGCGCTGTTGCCGATGATCAACGCCAGCAGGTGAGTGAAGATCACCTCGCAGGCGAACACCAGTCCACCCGACGCGAACGCCAGCGTGGGCAGCAGCAGGCCGACTCCGTCCCGCTCTTCGGCGCTAGCCTCGGGCAGCTGTGGCGCCTCGAGCTTGCGCCCGCCCGACATCGCCAACAGGCCGATCCCCGCGCTCCCGATGGCTGAAGCGATCAGCGTGCCGGAGAGGCCGAGCAGGGGGAGGATCCAGTACGCCGCGATCAGCGCGCCCAACGCGCCGCCCAAGGTGTTCGCTGCGTACAGCTTGCCGAGGCGTCTTTCCTTTTCTGCGTTTCCCTGAGGATCATCGTTTAGATCACTGCCGACCACCCGCGATAGCAGGGGTAGCGTGGCCCCCATCGCGATGGTGGGGATGACGACGAACAGCACCGCGAGCAGCCAGCGCACGACGCTCGCGAACAGCAATGAGTCTGGAGCCCTGGCGATCAAGCCGAGGTACATGGGTGTCAGGGCCTTGAAGGCGAGGGGAGCGGCGGCGACGGCGCCCCCCACGATCAGCTCGAGCACGCCGTACGCGAGCAAGGGTCGGCGCACTCGGTTCGAGAGCTTGCCTCCGAGGTGCGCGCCCAAGGCGAGGCCCGTCATGAACGCCGCCAACACCGCGCTCACCGCGTACGCGGTCGACCCGACGACGTACGATAGGTACTTCGAGAAACCGATCTGATCGACGAGACCTGTGAAGCCAGAGCCGATGAACAGGGCTCGGATCAGACCAAAGCGAACGCCGGTGCTGTGCTTCGTCGCGCTCGGTGCCTGCGTCGAGCGCGCGTCGTCAGCACCCAGATCGGTGGTGGAGGCGGGAGGGGTCGTCAAAGCGGGGCGACCATAGACAGAAGCCGAGGTCCAAGCAAAGCCACGAACCGACTCGCTACAGCCCGCCTGCTCGGTGTGGTAGCAGCCCCGCATGCATCCGGCGCTCTCAGCCGCCCTGGCAGAAATCCCGAGGCAACCGCCGGTCAGCGAGGGCAGCGCCGTGGCGACGGGCTACCAGGGCTATCGCGCGTGGCTGGAGCGGCTCGGGCGCTGCGAAGCGGCGGGCGGGCGCCTGGTGTGCCTGGGGGAGAGCGTCCGCGGGCAGCCGCTGTTCGGGGTCTCGCTCGGAGAACCGAGCGCTCCCCGCAGTAGCCTCGTGATGGCTGGCCTGCATCCGATGGAATGGATCGGCATCGAGACCAGCTTCGCGCTGCTGGAGCGGCTGCTCGAGGCCGATGGTCCCCCGGATCGACAGCTGTGGTTCGTCCCCTTGGCGAACCCCGATGGGGTGCGACGGGTGGAGGCTAACTTGCGCCGGGGGCGGCGCCGGATGGTTCGCCACAACGCACGTGGCGTGGACTTGAACCGCAACTTCCCCCGCTACTGGGATCGCTTCAGCCTGGCCAAGCTGCTGCTCGGTCCCGTGTTCGCTGGCGGCGCCGCCCCGGGCAGTGAACCGGAGGTTCGAGCGCTCGCCGAGCACTTCTCTCAGGCAGCTTGCACCCAGCGCGGCGTCAGGTTGGACCGCACGCTGTCACTGCACAGCTTTGGCGGCGTGGTGCTGCATCCTTACGGAGCGTTCTGGCGCCGCACGGCGCACTACGATGAACACCTGATGGCAGCCCGAGAAGTCGCAGATCGGATCGGCGCGGAAACGGGAGCCTCGGCCTACCGCGTGCTCCAGTCGGCGCGCTGGGTGCCTGGATTTACCGCACCGGGGATGGAACTCGATTGGTTCTACGCTGAGCACTCGGCGCTCAGCCTGCTGGTCGAGTGCAGCCGCGGCAACCAGAGCTGGCGCGCTCCCGGGGCGTGGCTGGAGCCCTTTCGTTGGTTCAACCCGAGCGATCCCCAGCGGCTCGCTGGGCAGCTCGCGCGGGCGCTCGAGCCCTTCGTGCGGGGTACGCCGTGACCGATCTGGAGCCGGATACCGCAAGGAAACGCATCAAGGGTGTGCGGGCTGTGGCACGGGTCGCGCGCCACGAGGTGCCTCAGCGCGCGGAGCTGACGTTCAAGCACAATCAGGGGCTCGGGCGTCACGGACTGTTGAGGCTCACCCCAGCATACAGCCTGCGCCTGGTGGAGGAGATCCTCACCCAAGAACCCCCGCGAGTAGGCTTGCTCGACCCGTTTTGCGGTACCGGTACGACACCGCTCGTCGGTGCGTCCCGAGGTTTTCGTAGCTTCGCGACCGACGTGAACCCGTTCCTGGTGTGGTTCGCGGGAACGAAGACACGCCGCGTCTCGTCAGCACAGTTGTCCCGGCTGAGGGCGCCGCTCGCGCGCTTCCTGGAGGCGCTGCCGGCTGATGGGCCCCTGGCGGAGGTGCCCCGTCTGCATCAGATCGAACGCTGGTGGACTGCGCCTGCCTTGCGAGCCCTACAGCGGATCCGTGGGGAGATAGATTCTCGGGCGAAGCGCGCGGGCTGGCTGAGGGACGCGCTGGAGCTGGCGCTGTGCCGGAGCCTGATTCGCGTCTCCAACGCGGCCTTCAACCACCCTTCGATGTCGTTTCGCGAGCCGGGGCACACGGAGCTGTCGGAGCGCGATGTGTTCGACGTCTTCGAGGCAGAGCTGGGCAGCGTGGTGACCGCGCTGTCAGACACGCCGCTGGTCAGCGCAGAGATCCTTCACTCCGACGCTCGCACCTTGCGTGGAATCGAACCCGGCAGCTTCGACCGCGTGGTGACGTCGCCGCCGTACGCCAATCGCATGAGCTATGTGAGGGAACTCAGGCCCTACATGTACTGGCTCGGGCACCTCAGCGAGGCTCGCGAGGCCGGAGAGCTCGACTGGCAAGCCATCGGAGGTACCTGGGGCGTGGCCACGAGTCGCCTGAGCCACTGGCAGCCAGGGGATGCGTTTCGGCCGCGCAGCCTGCAGCGAGCGCTGAGCGCAATGCGGCGGAGCGACGCGAAGAACGCCGAGCTGCTGGCACGCTACGTCGAGCGCTACTTCGAGGACGCGTGGCACCACCTGGTGCGCTGCGTGAAGCTCATCCACCGGCCTGGAAGCGTCGACTACATCGTGGGCAACTCGACTTTTTACGGTGTCATCGTGCCTACCGAGCGCATCTACGCCGAGATGTTGCACGAGCTCAAAGGCCGAAAGGTGGGAGTCGAGATGCTGCGAAAGCGCAACTCCAAGAAGGAACTCTACGAGTACCGGGTCTGCGCCCGTTTCTAGAGCGCGCTTCCCCTGGTGTGGCGGCCTGCGACGTCTGAGCGGAGGAAATTCCAGGTGAGTTCGAGTGGCGCGATTCGACTCTTGTAATCCTCACTCGCTTGTCTCATGACCTGAACCGTGGCTCCTCCCGACGCACTGTCCTCCGCCATGCTCGACGAGACCATCGAGCAGAGCGTGCGGAAGTCCCTTGGTCCCTGCCTGCTGAAAACCGTCTACGTGGAGTGGCTCTCGCTAGCCCTCGCCCCCCACGGGTTCAACGCCGACAACACCATCGCCTGTGTCGCTGCCTGTCGCGACGAACTGTGCAGCCCCTTCATCAACGCGGTGGCTGAGGCGTGGGGCGAGGCCTTCAACCTCTCGAGTCTGGCGGGCGTCCCGCTCTTGGGAGTCACCGGGTTCGAGGCAGCGCTGTCCCATGCGCCTCGGGTCGGTGGCCGCGAGCGCTTCTTGCTCATGGGCATGACCCACGTCGGGACCGACGGCGGGGATCTCGGGATGGTGACTCGGCCGGGCCAGCCCAAGGCGACTCCAGCCTGTGGCGCCTTGGCCAAGCTGCGCAGTGAGCTGTTGGCCGGGGAGGAAACGAAGCCCGAGTTCGACGCGCTCGACCTCCACGACGTGGAGATGAGCTTGCTGCGCCGCCGCTTTGGGCACCTCGGAGATCGGGACCACGTGCCCAGTCTGGCGGAGCTGACCCAGGCTGCTGCGTGCGCCATCACCGACGAGCTGGAGTATCTGGTGGAGCGCTGTGTCCGGCAGCGCCCGGCCGACTTCTGCATTGCCACGGGGATCCTCGTGCACACGCCCCAGGGACCCAGCCGGGTGGTGCCTGACAAAACCTACGCGGTGGTGCTCGACGGCCGCACGGAGTTGAGGCCTCCGGCGCGCTAGTCGTGCGCGGTTCGTCG
>JAUILJ010000524.1 GCA_030433055.1 Polyangia bacterium | reverse complement strand
GCCACACGACCAACGAGCAAGTGTCGGGGGCAGGTCAGCTCGACCGCGCCATCGGTGTGCCCATCGAGCTCGTCGATCATGTCGAGGTGATCCTGGGGCCAGGATCGGTGCTGTACGGCAGCAGCGCGATGCTGGCGGTGATCAACGTCGTGACCAAGCGCGCGGAAGATCACGACGGCCTCTGGGTTGGAGCGGAGACTGAGCCGTTCTCCTTCTATCGCGCCAACCTGGGCGTGGGACGCAGGTTCAAGTTGTTCGGCGACGATGCTGGCCTCACGCTGCACCTCGAGGCGTATCGCTTCCACGATCCGATCGAGTTGGGCAGCCAGGATGCCGGGCTCGATGCGGTCAACGGCCGACCGATCGTGTGGGGGGGCACCTGGGACCACAACGAGTTCACCGGTGCCAGCGGCTACGGCAAGCTGGAGGTGGGGCGCTTCCGGTTCTCCGCCCGCGGTGGCTTCGTCGATCGTAACAACCCGGTGATCCTCAACGAGGACTTCGACAACCCCGATCAAGGCGATACCGATCGCTGGCTCTCCCTGGACGCGAGCTATCGCCACGCCGTGAGCAGCCACGTCGAGCTGGGCATTCGCCTGTTCGGCGACTCCACTGCGGAGCAGATCGATCAGCGCAGTAGCTTCCCTCAGTACTGCTTGCCAGGGCAGACCTCGGGCTGTGACACCACGATCAAGGGACGAGCTATTTCCGCGGGGACAGAACTGCAGGCTCGCTTCGACTGGCTTGGAGATGGCAGTCTAAAGACGCTGGTCGGCGCTGACCTGCGCGCGCGTCAGGTGGGGTTCAGCGTCGATACCGTCGATCACGACTCCCAGTTCAACCCCGGCACCCTGGCCTACTATGACGAGTTCGAGCAGACGGTGGGCGTCTACGGGCAACACGAGGTCGAGCTGGGCGAGGCTTGGTCCGTCAATGGCGGCGCTCGTTTTGACACGGCACCCAATTTCGATCCGGCTGTGTCTCCGCGGTTTGCGGTAGCGTTCGCCAGCTGGCCTGGCGCCACGCTCAAGACGGTCTACAGCCGAGCGTTCCGTGCGCCGACGGCGTCCGAGCGCGCGTTCGAGCATCCGCTCTACGCTATCCGTGCGGAAGACCTCGAGGCGGAGACGGTCACATCCGTCGAGGCGAGCTACGAGCAGCGCTTCGGTACTCAGAGGCTCCTGCTCAACGTGTTTCGCTCCCAGTGGGAGAACTTCGTCCGCCTGAGTCGGTTGAGCGCCGCAGAGGAAGCAGCGGCGAAGACGGACGGGCGCCTGTTGCCGTTCGCCCCGCAGGCTTTTCAGTACCGGAACGACGCTGAGATTCAGAGCTACGGGGTCGTGGCGGCGTTCGATGGATCCCTCGCGTCGGGCGCCCTCCGCTACGGCGTGAGCACTACCGTGTCCCGCGCGCGTCAGAAGACGGGCGCCGGGAGCGACGGGAATGCACTGCCTGCCTCCCCGGAGATCTTCGGCAACGCGAACATCAGCTACGCGCTGGGCTCCAAGCTCCCCACCATCGGTCTGGCTGGTCACTACGTCGCGGCCTCGCCCGTGTTCGGCGTGGTGGAGGAGAGCTACCCATCACGCCCCGAAGGGCCCGCTCGCTGGGTCGGTCGGCTCACGCTGAGCGGAGCCATGCCCGGAGTCGCCGGGTTGAACTATCGCGCTTTCGTCCAGGGGGCCGCTGGAGACGAAGCGCCGATATCCGTCGGACCTGTGAGTTCGCGCACACCCACCAATCCAGACCCCTCCCTGTTGCCCCTGGAGACGTTCCGCACGGGCGTGGGGCTCGACTACAACCTGCCGTGGTGACGCGATGAGAGCCCTATCCGTAGCCTGCTTCGTCTCGTGCCTCCTCAGCGCCTCCGCGTGCCTACAGATCGAGCGCGTGCCAGACGCAGAGGTCGACGCTGCAGGTGGTTCCGCAGGGCAAACCGGTGATGGCGGCCTCGGTGGCGACGCCGCGAATTTTGACGCTGGCGCCTGTCCCAACGCCTGCATGGATCAGCACCCAGCAGCGCGGCCGTTGTTTCAGGCGCTCAGCGCGTGCATCGGCCTGGGGTTGAGGGGAGAGTGCGCCGATGCGTGCGTTGAAGGCGCCACGGGGAGCACGGAGCCCACATGCTCCACTTTGGGGGTCCTGGACCCGCTGCCGACGTGTAACGCCTGCGTGAAGGATCTGTGCTGCGACAAGCTGTCGGCGTGCCTCGCCGACCAGGAGTGCTTCGCTACGTCGTTTTGCGCTTCGACCTGCGAACAGTGAACTAAGTTGCCGCGCGGCAATAGGCAGGGCGCCTCACCCCCAAGCCCGGGTGGAGGTGCGCGAGGCGACTGGGACGAGGTCAGTCGTCGCGACGTTGACGCCGCTCGAGGCGCTCTCGTTGGCGACGCTTGCCCGCTTCCCAGCGCTGCTTGTCTTCATCGGTCTCGAGCAGCAGGGGAGGAACCCCACACGGCTTGCCGTCGTCGTCGATCGCGACGTAGACGAGGTGAGCGCGGTTCGTGTGAGTTACTTCTCCACGGATCGGATCTTCTGCGTTCACGTTGACCGTGACCTCGATCGCCGAGCGGCCGATGAAGTTGATGTACGCCTCGCAGCACAACACTTCGCCAACCTCCACGGCGCTCTGGAACGTCATCGAGTCGATGGCGACGGTCACGCACGGCCGCTGGGCGTGGCGCATGGCGCAGATGCCGCCGGACTCGTCGACCAGCTTCATGATCAGGCCGCCATGCACCTTGCCCCAGGCGTTGGCGTGCTCTGGCAGCATCAGCTGCTGCACGCTGACCTGTGAAACTCGCGGGCTTTTTCCGGGTTTGTCGCTCATCGGCCCGAGAACGTATGCGGGATTTGGGTTTGCCACCAGCCGCCCTGTGCTACGCGTGCCGCGCGCGAGGCATGGATCTCGTTTACCTCATCGTCCTGGTCAGCCCGCTGATCTTCGTGCACGAGCTTGGGCACTTCCTTTTTGCGAAGGCCTTCGGGGTGAAGGTGATCACCTTCAGCCTCGGCTTCGGACCGAAGATCCTTCGAATTCGCGGGCGTGAGACCGAATACTGCATCGGATTGATTCCGCTGGGCGGATACGTCCGCATGCTCGAGGCCACGAAGAACGACATCGTGCTGCCCGAGGACCGCAAGCGCACGTTCGAATCGTTGGCGCTGTACAAGCGCATCCTGGTCGTGCTTGCCGGGCCGGTGATGAACCTGGTGTTCCCGGTGTTGCTCTACTTCTCGGTGTACGTGAGCAGCGGCCCGTTCTTGCCGCCCACGGTTGGCGTGGTGCTCCCGGGGCACGCGGCCGAGGGCAAGCTGCTCCCCGGAGATCGCATCATGGCGATCAACAGCGAGGAGGTCGGCACCTTCGACGAGATCAAGCGCATCATTCACGATAGCCCTGGCAAGCCGCTGCGCTTCAAGGTGTTCCGGGACAACAAGCACACGGAGGTCGAGGTCACCGCGGAGGAGACCCTCGAGCGACGTGAGCTCGACATGGTGGAGCGCTACGGTACCGTGGGGATAGGACCCAGCGCACCCGCCGCGGTGATTGGCGTACCCGAGCCGGGGTCACCCGCGCACCGAGCAGGCCTGCGTACCTTCGACGTGGTGACTCACGTGGCTGGCAAGCCGGTGCGGCGCTACATGGATCTCGAGGTCGCGCTCAACGAGACCAGTGAACAGACGGTGCCGATCACGTACATGCGGCCGATCACCGTGCCCGACGCGCTGGGAGGGCTGGCGGACATGGCGGTGTACGAGGCCGGCGTCGTGGCTCTCACTCCGGATCCGAACGGAACTGACGTACTGAGCAAGACCGGTATCGAGACTGCTGATCTCTACGCGGCCTACGTGCCCGAAGACAGCTACCTGCACAAGGCGGGGCTCCGGCCCGGGGACAAGATCGTGCGCCTGGACGGCGAGCCTGTGCCCGCCTGGTCCAGCTTTCGCGAGCGCGTGCTCGCCCAGCCGAATCAGCCTCATCGCATCGAATACCTCTCCGCGCGGGACGGGCGCACGGCGTCAGGCACGTTCCAGATGCGCCGTGAAGACTTCACCGACGAGCACGGGCAGACGTTCGCTCGCTACGTGCTGCGGGTGAAGCACTGGACCCCATACTCGCCCGAAGATCGCGTGGAGCACCCGCGCCCCATCCAGTACGCCTTCAGCAAGGCGGTCGACGAGACGGTGAAGGTAGCGCGCTTCACGGTGGTGGCCATGGTGCGCCTGGTTCAAGGGCGAATCAGCTTCAAGAGCCTATCGGGCCCGATCACGATCTATGAAGTCGCTGGTCAGGAGCGCCGCAAAGGCACCGACTACTTCATCTGGGTGATGGCCTTCCTCAGCATCAACCTGGGCCTCATCAACTTGCTGCCCATTCCCGTCCTGGATGGGGGGCATCTGTTCTTCTTCGCTCTGGAGGGCATCATGCGTCGCCCCGTTCCGCTCCGCGTACGCGAAGTCGCGCACATCTTCGGTATGGCGGTGCTCTTGCTGCTCCTGGCCGTGGCCTTCAAGAACGACGTTGAAAAGCGCTGGGACGTGATCGCAGGTCACGTGAAGGAGCTGGTGGGTTAGCTTGAGCAAGTCAGGGAAACCCGCGCCTCGCGATAAGTTGCCGCGAGGAAATAAAGTGCCGAGCGCGCGAGACATCGCGGCGCGGGTGGTCGAGCGCGTGCTCAGAGACGCGGCGTTCGCTTCCGCCGCCCTGGACGCAGAGCTGGCGCGAGCCGAAGAGCTGAGCGCCCGCGATCGGGCGCTCGCCACCGAGCTGGTCTACGGGTCGCTGCGCACGCGAGCGGCGCTCGAGGCGCGCATCGCGAAGCTCGCCAAGAAGCTCGACCCCAAGGACTACGTGCTGAAGAGCCAGCTGCTCCTGGCGGGCTATCAGCTGCTGTTGCTGGATCGCGTACCAGCGCACGCAGTGGTCGACCACGCGGTGGAGGCGATCAAGCGCGCTCGGGGGCCCCGGGTCGCGGGCTTCGTGAACGCCGTGCTGAGGCGGTTGAGCGCCGAAGGAAAGCTCGACGCCGGAGAAGCCGCGCTGGAGTCGCTGCCGGAGTGGCTGCGCAGCGCCCTCGAGAGCGTGCTCCCCGAGTCAGAGGTGCGAGCGCTCGTGTCGCCCAGTGTGAGCGGCGGTACCGGTCCGCTGGGGATTCGTGTGCGCGTCGGAGTCGCGGAAGCGGACCTCCCTGCGTGGCTTCAGGAAGCTCCGCGCGGAAACTGGTCTGATCTCGCGCGCCGGCCGGGAAGTGTGGGAGACCCGCGGCGCCTCGAGGGCTACGCGGAAGGCGCCTTCGTCGTGCAAGAAGAGGGCGCACAGGTCATCGCGCTCGCCCTCGGCGCCAGGCCTGGGATGCGCGTGCTGGATGCCTGCGCCGGTCGCGGTCAGAAGACGACGCTGCTGGCGGACCAGCTGTCTCGGGGAGCCGACTCCGAGCTCGTCGCATGCGATCTCCACGGGAGCAAGCTCAGGGCCCTCAAGCAGGAGCTCAAACGCCTCAAGCTGCCCGACGTCGAGACTCACGCCATCGACTTCCGCCTCGGCGCCGGGGATCTGACTCGGACCTTTGATCGCATCCTGGTGGACGCGCCTTGTACTGGCACGGGCACCTTGCGTCGCCGCCCAGAGATCGCGCTTCGGCTCACCGCAGAAGATCCCGCGCGCATGGCGGAGCTGCAGGCGAGCATCTTGAGGCGGGCTGCGAGCTTGCTCAGCGCGGACGGTCGCTTGGTCTACGCCGTGTGCAGTGTGCTGCCCGAGGAATGCGAGGGCGTCCTGGAGCGCGTCGCGGACGTGCTGGTGCCGGCGCCGTTCGACGCGCCGGCGCTCCCATGGCTCGCACCCAGCTGCAGCGAGCTGCGCTTGCTCCCTGGAGAGCACGCCACCGACGGCTATTTCCTGGCGTGTTTGCGCAGGAAGGGCTGAGGCTTTCTTGCCTTATGGCCCCGATCGGGGGAAACGATTGGCCATGGCACAGCTGGAGCTGGAGGGCACATTCACCGCCTTGGTCACGCCGTTCACCGCAGATGGTGAGCGTGTCGACTTCGCAGCGCTGGAGCAGCAGGTCGCGCATCAAGTTCGTTCGGGGGTGAGGGGGCTCGTACCTTGTGGCACGACGG
>JAUILJ010000523.1 GCA_030433055.1 Polyangia bacterium | reverse complement strand
GCTAAGCAGCGGGCCGGAACCTAGCCACCCACTGTGGGGAGTCAACCCCGGGCCGCTTTTTTTAGTCCCAGGTGGCTCCGCTTCCCCCACGTTTCGCCACGGTTCCAGCTGTCACAAACGGGGTGGCTTTAGCAGCCAGTCGCTGACACTGCTAAAAATCTCGGTGTTTTCGGCTCGTTAGTTATGCCGACTTGAGGTTCCGCCGTACACACTGATTAGCAGTGCATCAGCGGTCCGGGACCCCAGCCCAGTCGACCTCGTCAACACGAGGGACGGGCGGATCTCACCGTGCTGCACGCCGCTGGCGCTCCGAGCGCCGGAGGGTTGGGGTGCGCCCAATCCGAACAGTGACCTCAAGTGAACGAAGGAGTACGCGGGATGGCTGAACACACATGCAGTCCCGCCATCGAGCTGGGCACAGACGTTGGCGGGTTCTTCCGGGAGGCGGTCGACGAGACCGTCGAGCGTGGTGGCTACGAGGCTTCTGAAGCAACGGTGACCTATGTAGGAGCGCTGCTCGCTGACTACGCGAAACCCGGACAGCTCAATCAGGAGACCCTTGCACGCCCCGTCACCTTCCTGCTCAGCGAGGCGCGCCAGGCCACAGGCTTGGAGCGCTTCGAGCGGCTGCGCACCCTCGGAGACGGAGTGCTCTACATCTCCAGCTTCTTTCGCGAGCACCTCGAGCGCCGAGGAGTCGAGGTCCACTACATCTACCAGGTGGGCGCCAGCGCCTATGAGTCCGCTTCCGCGATGATGGGCCACGATCAGTCGGGGCTGGACGTCTTTGGCGAGCTCTCCCACAAGTTCGAGATGTTCACCGCGCTGCTCAGCGATGTGGCAGAGAAGATGCGCGCACGGCAAGTCGCGACCCCCAGCGATGTGCTCAAACTCTACGAGCGCTGGACGAAAACTGGTTCCGCGCGGTTAGCTGAAGAGCTCGCGCGCCAGGGTCTGACGCCAGTGGTGGGTAATGGCACGATCCACTGAGGCGACCCGGCTCCTAGACCCGGAGCGCCCAAACCTGGAGAGCCAGTGAGCCAGACTCCGCTCGAGCGCAGCGTCGACCGCGTCGCTCAGGCTCTCCGGGACTACTACCGGATCGAGCACCAGCTGGACATCCACGACTTCGTTCACGAGGGAGACCCCGGCAGCCGCGAGACCCTGCTGCTCCGCGAAGGGCACGACGACCTCGAGTTGCGACTGGTGTTACCCCGACTCGAAGACGATCAAGCTCAGGGAATCGACCACTTCCTGCAGGTGGTCGAAGGAGTGAGCCATTTCCTGCTGGTGGTGGAGCGAGCGAGGGTCGACTTGCCAACGACCCAACTCGAGCTCGAGCTCCAAGCCGAGGTCGACAAGTTCGTCGTGCTCTCCCAGGAGGGCACGGCTCAGGGGCGGCGCTTACACAGCCGACTCTACGAACAGGTTCGGTTCATCGACGCTGCCGCGAGCGAGGCAGGAGCGCGATATCGTCTCGCCAACTCCCTGGCGGCGCGTTTCGTACATCGCCAGCTGCGACACGAACCCCACGAGCGACGGAGACGCTTCCGGCACTTCTACCGCGTAGGCCAGACCGAGAAGATCCGCCTCGCCAGCTGAGCAGGCTGGGCCCCAGCGGCGCTCGCTTGCTTGACCGGCTGCCAACTCCCGGGTCAGCTTTCGGTGATGCTCAATCGAGGTCTTGCGCTGGCGCTTGGTGCGCAGCAGGTCAGTGCGCAGCGGGTCAGTCCGCTGCTGCTCAGTGCGCTGCTGCTCAGTGCGCTGCTGCTCGGTGGGTGCGGCGAGTCGACGTCGACCGAGACGAGCGATGGGGGTGGGAGCGACGCCGGCGGCGACGTCGTGAGCGATGCCGGAGAACCCTTCGAAGCCGGAGCCTGCAACGCCATCGGACAGCACTGGCCCAACTTTGGCCAGACCCACGTCGAGATCTGTTCGGAGGTCAGCTACCAGACCAGCCCGCCGACGTCGGGTAACCACTACGGCAGCTGGCCGCAGTTCCGCACCTACTCGAAGCCATTACCGTACGGATTCATGGTACACGGAATGGAACACGGCGCCGTGGTGTTCTCCTACAACTGCCCCAGCGGCTGCGCCGACGAGGTCGCCCGCGCTCAGAAGCTGATCGACGACCAACTACCGGGTGACGTGTTCTGTGCCGCTCAGGGCGTCGACCGCCAGCGCGTCATCCTCACGCCAGACCCCGGGCTCAAGTCACGCTGGGCCGCGGCGGCGTGGACCTGGTCGCTCAACGCCGACTGCTTCGATGAGCAGACGTTCCTGAGCTTCTACGAAGCGCACTACGACCAGGCTCCTGAGCACATCTGCAGCGACGGCATCGACGTCGGCCCAGACAGCGGGCTGCCCGAAGACTGCGGGCCGCCACGCTGAATCGGGCGCAGCGGCACACACACGAGGTCAGTCCCCGGTCAGGTGCTCGACGGCGCGCTCTATGAACGCCGCCTGAGCGGGGTTCAGCTTCACCTTCGCGCTCTCCTCGCTGAACCACTCGAAGCAGTCGATCTCCGGGAAGCTTTGTTTCCTCCCGGAACGCGGCGGCCACTCGATCTCGAACGTGTTGCTCTGCAGGCTCGCGGCGTCACAGTCCCCCGCGGCGCCAAACCCAAGCACGCGTTTGCCGCTCTTGAGCTTCACCTCGCCGAGGCTCACCAGGTCGAGCTCCAGGCTCAGGCCAGTCTCCTCGCCAAACTCACGCAGCGCGGCGGCCTCCGCGTCTTCGCCTGCCTCGAGGAGCCCCTTGGGGATGCTCCAGGCACCTTCGTCCTTGTTCTTGAAGAAGGGGCCCCCCGGATGAGCCAGGAGGAACTCGTAGGCCGGCTTGTTGTTTCCTTGCGGATCGTCTCTCCCCCCAATCAAGGAGACACGCCAGAGCAAGATTCCAGCGCTGACTTGCGATGTTTTACTCACGACAGCTCGCTCAGCGGGCCTTGGGCAGCAACAGCCAGTAGTCGAGGTCGAGCACGACGCTGGAGTTGTAGACGCTCTTGCCGTCCTTCTCGACCTTCAACGGTAGCTCGCTCGCAGCCTGATCCACGTTCTTCGAAGCGACCAGGCGGACGCGCAGCGCGCCCACATCGGGGCGGCCCAGGTCAGCCTTGTCCAGCACCTCGCTGTACGCGAAGATGGTGTCTCCGGCGAACGTCGGGTTGGCGTGGGCACCCGCGTTGAAGGCCAGGATCCCCAGGGCGCGCTCGAGGCCGTTGAACGACAGCGAACGGGCGACGCTGATGATGTGGCCGCCATACATCAGCCGCTTGCCGAAGCGCGTCTTGGCCGCGTTGTGCCCATCGAAGTGCACCTTCGCGGTGTTCTGATACAGCCGCGTGGCGATGGCGTGCTCGCTCTCCTCGATGGTCATGCCATCGACGTGATCGATCCTTTCGCCTTGCTCGTACTCGTCCCAGTAGCTGCCCCCCGCCGGCCACGCTTCGTACTTTTCCAGGCTCAGGCAAGCTGGCACCACGAGCTCACTCGGCGCCACCAGCGCTGGCATGCTGGGTTTGTCCGCGGCGCCCGTCGGGGTGCCGGGATCGCGCTTGTTGACCATCACCCAGCGATAGAACTCGAGCACGGCCTCGCCGCGCTGGTTCGTCCCGCGGGTCTGCACCCACACGATGCCATTCTTGCCGCTCGTGTTCTCCTTCTTGCCGATCACCTTGGACACCGACCGCAGCGTATCCCCGGGGTAAACGGGCTGGAGGAAGCGCAAGCCCGCGTAGCCCAGGTTCGCCACGGCGTTGAGCGATACGTCGTTGACCGTCTTTCCAAATACCATATGGAAAGTTAGCAGGTCGTTCACGGTCTCGCGCTGATAGCCCAGGCTGCGGGCAAACTCCGCCGAACAATGCAGCGGGTAGCGGTCCCCGGTCAGGCCGACATATAGCGCCTGATCACCCTCGGTGACGGTGCGCGGCACGGCGTGCACCAGTTCGCTGCCAGTCTGGAAGTCTTCGAAGAAGTTACCGGGGTTGGTCTTCGCCACAGCTCGCTCCGTTCATCGCCGCGCGCGAGATCAGGCGCAGCGCATGCTTCAAGGGTTGGGGGTGAGGTCCAGCCGGACTCCGGCCGTCGAATGCAGCTTGCCGCCGGTGCGGCCCGGGCCATCGCCGGCATCGATGCCGCCCACCGAGAAATCGCTGACGGCGGCTGCATGGACGATGGCGTCGTAAGCCTGTTCGGCCAGCAGGCCGCGCAGGGATGCCGCCAGGTCCGCGTACGTGACAAAGGACTCGCTCTTCGCCACCCGTTCGGGCCGTACGGCGGATGCCGCGCCCAGCCAGGTCACGCGATGGCCTGCATCGGCCAGAACCTCGGCCAGGGTTGCGGCCGTTCGACCGGTGCTGGCATTGCCGATGAAGCGCACGGAGTCGATCGGTTCACGCGTGCCGCCGCCGGTGACGAGCACCCGCAGACCGGCCGTCGTCCCGTCCCGGGTGGCTTCCATCAGCTCGCCGATGCGCCGCAACAGGTCGTCGACTTCCAGCATCCGGCCGTTGCCGGTTTCGCCGCAGGCAAGGTCGCCGTCGGCGGTGGGTAGCACGTGGGCGCCCCAGGATGCGAGGCGCGCAACGCTGTCGCGCGTGGCGGGGTAGGCCCACATGCGGGCGTTCATCGCCGGGACGACGATCATCGGGCAACCGCGGCCCCACGCGGCCTGCCACAGCGCGGTGGGCGCGTCGTCGGCAAGGCCCGCTGCCAGGCGGTTGATGAGGTTGGACGTGGCCGGGGCTGCCACGACCACATCGGCCCAGCGCGCCCAGTTGATGTGGTCCATGACCTGGCCGGGATTGAACGCGTCCGAGAGTACCGGGTGTCCGCAAAAGCCTTCGAGCGTGGCATGTCCGACGAACTGCCGCACCGACGCGGTGGTGGCGACCCGCACCTCGTGCCCGGCCTTGACCCAGGCGGACGTCAGCCCCGTGGCCTTGGCGCAGGCGATCGAGCCCGACATCAGGTGCAGAATCCGGCGCGGTGTCATGAGTGGCCGGCCTCCAGCGGCACGTTGTCGATCAGGCGCACTTCACCGAGGCGGACGGCGGCGAATCGCCGGGCATCGATGTCCTCGACATAGTCGACCTCGAAGCCGAGGCCGGCCAGTTCGGCGCCGGCGTCCTCGGCGCTGCCTGAGTTGCGGATCACGCGATACAGTTCGGGCGCGAGCCGGCGGTCCCGCTCAGCGAGACGGCGATTGCGCGATGACCGGGCCAGGCCGTCCGCCTCGCGCACGATGGGGCAGCCCACGATGTCGACATCCAGGAACAGCGCCTCCGCCATGCCCCGGATCAGTTGCAGCTGCTGATAATCCTTCTCGCCGAAATAGGCGCGTGCCGGGCGTACCAGGTTCAGAAGTTTCAGGACCACCGTCAGAACGCCGTCGAAATGCCCTGGCCGGTGTGCGCCGCACAGGCGGTGACTGAGTTGGTTCTCGCTTACCCGGTAACGGTAGTCGTCCGGGTAGAGGTCTTCGGCGCTCGGGAGGAACACCGCGTCTACCCCGGCTTCGCGCAGCCGGTCCAGGTCATCCTCGACCTGGCGCGGGTAGGCCGCGAGGTCGGCGGCCTCGTCGAACTGGGTGGGATTGACGAAGACGCTCACCACAGTCCAGGGATTCTCGTCCTGGCTGCGCCGCACCAGCGAGAGATGCCCTTCATGCAGCGCGCCCATGGTCGGAACGAAACCCGGCGCTTCGAGCCCGGCGCGGAAGCCGCGCCAGGCTGCGGGCGAATCGAAGACCTTCATCCGGCGTAACGCTCCTCACGCGCCGGGAAATCGCCCGACCGCACGTCGTGAGCGAAGCGGTTGAAGGCATCCAGCCACTGGGCATTTCCGTCCAGGTATCGCCGCACGAAACGGGGCTTGAAGTCGATGGTCAGGCCCAGCAGGTCGTGCATCACCAGTACCTGGCCATCGGTATGCGGTCCGGCGCCGATTCCGATCGTCGGAATGCGCAATTGCGCGGTAATCTCGGCCGCCAGGGTTTCGGGCACGCACTCGAGCACGACAGAGAAGCAGCCGGCCTGCTGGCAGGCCAGGGCTTCGCGCTTCAGACGCTGCCGGTCGGCGTCTTCGACGCCCTGGAGCCGGAATCCGCCCAGCTGGTTG
>JAUILJ010000522.1 GCA_030433055.1 Polyangia bacterium | reverse complement strand
CTGTACGCACCAATCTTCTGGAGGGGGGGCTGATTGTCATCATCGTGCTCTTCCTGCTCCTCGGCAACCTGCGGGCAGGACTGATTGTGGCCTCGGTCATCCCATTGTCGCTGCTTTTCGCGATCATCCTGATGCGGCAGTTCGGCATTTCAGCCAACCTGATGTCTTTGGGTGCCATAGATTTCGGGATTGTAGTTGATGGGGCCGTCATCGTGGTGGAGGGCGTACTACATACCCTTGTCGCAGGCTATGCCGGTAGGGAGCTCAGCCGCCGGGAGCTTGAGGGTGTGGTCATCAGCTCATCGGGCATCGAAATCACTGGACCGATGGGCATCACGATTGAAGCCACCAACAAGACCGGGACCTCGGCAGCTGCGATCACGCCTGGGGGATGAGTGGCGCATTTCGCACTGCGGTGCACCAGGACCTGACCCAGCTTTTGCCGCGCAACTGCGCGAAACACTTCCATCAAGGGCTGAACTGAACTTGATCAGTGTGACCTAGACCTCAGCGACCGTCGACACCCGCCTCTCTCGGCGTGGGCTGGCCAGATCCGTCGCAGCCTCCGCAGCGCACCTGGGCTCGGTTGAACGCGATGCGACGTGACCGATCAGCGACACCGGGATGCGGCCGACGTCACCCCGTGCGAGCCTGGTCGGCGACTCGCTGCCTCCCTGGAACTGAGGTCGCGGAGCGCTTGAACGCGGCGGGGGTGATGTCCGCCATGTCGAGTCCGAAGACGTCGCGGTGGGTGCCCAGGCGCTCGAAGGCCCAGACCAGGTAGGCCTGCACGGGGACCCTGTTGGCGCGGCAGGTGGCCACGATGCCGAGCAAGACACAGGCGCGGTGGGCTCCCTCCGCGCTGCCCGCGAAGAGCATGTTGAGGCGCAGCTTCGCGACGCTTCGGAACTCGCGCTCGGTAGGCGAGTTGTCGATGGGCACGTCCGGGTCGTCCATGAATCGGAAGAGCGCGTCGCGGTGGTTCTTGTAGTAGCGGACCGCCGTCATGAGGGGCTCTGAGGGCAGGAGCACGGGCTCGACGGCGGCGAGCCAGACCTCGAACTTGTCCGCGATCGGCCGGATGTAGCGCTGCCGATGCTCTCGCAGTGCCTCGCCGGCGAGACCCAGCACCTGCGCCTTCTCCTCTTCGCCGTAGATGGCGCCGAGGAAGGCCCCGCCCTCTTTGGCGAGTCCCGGCTGGGTCGCCTCGGCGTCACGAAACTTGCGGCGCCCGTGGGCGTTGCAGGTAGCGGCGAGGAGCTCGGCAGCGTGCTCCTCGGACTCTTCCTCGTGCACTCCCCAGCTCACGATCTTGCGGCTCCACACGTCGAGGAAGACGTAGAGGTAGAAGAACGTGCCGCGGACGGCGGCGGGCAGATACGTGATGTCCCAGCAGAGCAGCTGGTTCGGGCCGGTCGCGGCACGGGCCTTCGGGCGGTTGTTGGTGCGCGCCTTCACCGGCCCGCGGTGCGTCTTGAGTCCCTTCTCCTCGAGGACGCGGTACATGGTGGATTCCGAGCACACGAGGGGGCGGCTTATTGTCTGTGTCGTTGGCCACGAGCGCCACGCTAGCCGCTTCTCGCAGCCACCGCGAGAGGGTCGCCTGCGACACCCCGCTGGTCTCTGCCAACGCCGTCGCCGAGGGCCCGCCTGGCAGCAGCAGTTTCTGGATCATGCTCTGTTTGAACTCGTTCGAATATCGACCCATCGGGTCCTTGCCTGCCTCGCCCCCGAGGTGGTGTGGTTGGAAATGGGCCCGGGCTATGCGCCCGGGTTGGGCGACAACTCACGCTGACACAGGGGGATTCTGTGCCCAAGTACAGGTGCCCATCCAGCCGGCGCACCGCCCCGGCAAGCGAGTCGAACGAGCCGCGCATGTCCACCGGCTCCACTGCCACGAACACCCGCACCGTCGGCGGCAGACTCAGCACGCACGCAGCACCGACATGACCCGGGCAAGCGTCTCCTCGCGGAAGTCATCGCCGAACTCGACGCGCACGCTGCCGACTTCGAGCACATAGCGCGCCGACCGGGTGGAATCTGTCATGGCCGTCGGTGCGCGTACCAGCTCCACGAGCCCGCCAGCGAGCCCCGTCCGCTTGCGACGCGGCTGACTCTTCGCGGACTGCGAACCACGTCGAGCCAGGTTCACCCACAACGCGTTGAGCGAGCGCCCATCGGTCCCTTGCTCCCGACACCACTCCGCGAGCGGGCGACCCGCCGTCTCCATCGCTCGCAAACACCGCCGAGCCTCGAGCTCGTCATCAATCCTTCGCGCCTTCGTCATGCAACACCTCGGGGTAGGACCGGAGCCTGCACGCGCGCCGCGCACGGATCATCCCGGTGTCGCTGATGGGTCACGAGGCTGACTTGGCTGCGGGGGTGGCCCATGGCAATCCCTACAGACAGGAGATGGAGTGGGCGACTCCACGTCGACAGCAGGGGCCGTACGAGACGGCTCCGCACCAGGTAGTCCGAACCCGCCGAAGACAGAAGTGGAGTCAGCCATGAACGATGAATACCGGAGGCTACTGCGTGAGCGATGGAGCTCGCCGGGAGCCCGTGCGATGTGGGAGCGAACCGTCAACGCCAAGTTCTATGGCGACTTCGAGGACCTCGACGGTCCGGCGGTGCATGCGGGGCTGCAGCACGCGGACACGCTCGACACCCGTGGTGGAGTCCGTCTCGACCTCCGCGGTGTCGACGCGCAATCACAGACTTTTCGCGAGGCGGATCCCATGCAAGTGGACGCCTCCTACGCCATCTTCGACGGATCGACCTTCGTAGGCGTGGACGAGATGAACAGCTCCTGTTGGCAGTACTCGCGTCTTACTGGGACGTCTTTCCGTAGGTCACGCTTCGTCGGAAGTGCTGACTTCATCAACGCAGAGGCGGTTGGTGCGTGCTTCGACGCTGCGCAGTTCGACAACGCTCTTTTCGAGGGGGCGAACCTGACGAATGCGTCCTTTCGTGGTGCGCAACTGAAGGATGTCCGCTTCGTTGGCGCGAATGTGACGGGAACGGACTTCGCAGGCGCGGAGCTCCGCAATGTGACCTTCGGCTCGGAGCCGCCATCTCTTGAATGGAAGCCTCGTCAGTGGGATGACCTGCGCGCCATGTCCGCGTGTTTCGGACGCTTTCACCATCTCATGAAGGAACCCGCGTTGATGGTGCTTGGTCGTTGCCAACCGTTCCGCGTCGATGGAAGCGTCGCAACGCAATGCGACCTCCCCATGACATGGCCTGTCGAAGGTCCGCTGACCGGACGCCTCACCCTGGCCCCTGATGACCCCGTGGTCGTCAGCTTTCTCGCTTCACGTCGCCTCACGTACGACCAGTTCGTATTGGCTCTAGGCGCCTGGGGAGTATCGATATCTAGTGATCCACACTACCTCGTCATGAACGGCGATAGCTTCGTATCTCCTCGATATCAATGGATCGGGATGCTTGGTAAGAAGGGCGGAAATCTGTGGAACAACGAGTACGGTCCCTTATTGCGTTCGGCACTGAACGCCGCTCTGGGCATGGAGGTGTTTCCGAGACCTCCGCTCGACTCGGCCACCGCAGACATCCGAGAATCATTCGCGCGTAGTGAGCTCCTGCCAGTGGTCTTGCTCGATGGTGAGAGTTGGACACTCGCCCGGACGCTCTCCGAGTGGCGCGCGGCGTATGAGTCAATTGGGGTTGATTGGATGGCACTCTACGGTCACCTCGAGGAGACGCCATGACTTTCGACCGCGCATCCTGGTTCGAGGCGTACCGCATCGCGAACCACGAGTTGAGGCAAACAACTCCCGATAGTGGACTACTGCCGCTCAAGCTGGGCAAGCTGCTCACCTTGGAGCGGGAATACGCAGAGGCCCTACCAACCGTAGTTGTTTCACGATGCCCGTTCTGCGATAAGCCCGCATGTGTGCGCTGCGATCTGATCGACTTCACGGGGCCATGGTGGCATCCCGACTTCGTCGTCCCGGACGAGGCGAGCAGGTGCCCTCATTTTCTTGGGGTGTTGGGCTCGGTCCACCGCAACGGAGAGACTCACATGGCTGGACGGCTGGATGTGTTTCCGGGACCGGAGGTACCGTTCGTGGTGCCGAGGCTGCTCTCGTTTCCGGGCATGACAGCCGTGGTTGGCACGCTCACCATGAGGAACGGCTGCACCGCGTACCCCGTCGGGTACTTCGCTCCCCGGCGGCCACCGACGGAGGACCGTTTCGCATCCTGGGCGCGTACCGTGCACGCGTTCGACACGCCGACGGGTCCTGGTTGGCGTGGCCCGGAAGCAGAGCGGGAATTCGAACTCTATCGCTTCGTCTTGGCTGGTGCCGTGCAGCTGTTGAACAGCTCCATGAAGCTGTACGTTCCCTCCGCCGACGATCCCCTGCTGCGTGTTGCGGGCAGCACAGCCTCGACGGCCGTTCGGCGCCGGTCGAGCTGGGTGTAGAGTTGCCGAGATCTACCCAGTGCGCTCGTACTGTGGCAGCAGGAGAACGGCGGGACCATGACGCATGAAGGTGCTCATGATACGGAAGCGGTGGACACCCTTCGTGCTCGTTGGGAGACTCCGCAAGCGGCGCACGTCTGGGACGAGCTACACCGACTTGGCTTCATTGAAGCAGCTGACACGGTGGATCTGAAGGCGCTGAGCGCCACCCTCGCCATACCTGAGGCGCCGCTGCACGACGCTTACAAGATTGACCTGAGAGGGATCGATCGCAGAGACCAGGTCATCGAGAACGGATACATCCAGGAGGCTGACATATCGTTCGCGTGCTTTGACGGCGCATTGTTTCGGAAGACCGGTCCGATCAACGGAGTCTATCTAGTCAACACACGCGGCGTCCGTGCCTCGTTTTTGGGTGCGCGATTCGAGGGGTGGTCTTACTTCCAGGGCGCGACACTCGATGAGGCCGACTTCTCTGACGCAGTGTTCGAGGACCTCAACGTGGAGGACTGCTCCCTACAAAGCGCACGCTTCGTGCGGGCCGACATTCGCCGGGGCAACCTCCAGTTCGCGAACCTGGCCGGCGCTGACTTCACGGGCGCACGCGTCAGGAATCTGCAGTTTGGGGCCTCCGAGCCTGCGCACCTGGACTGGAAGCCCCGCCACTGGGCGGACCCGCGAGTCTTCGTCGACGCCCTAACCGATGCAGGGATCCGATCGCAGCACGCGGTGATGGTGCTCGGTCGTTGCCAACCCTTCGACACAGCGCACGGCGTACCGCTGCCACCGAGCGTCTGCATGACGCGGGGGACGTCCCGCATCGATGGCGACCACGTATGCGCGGCCCCCGAAGACCCCGTGTTGGTCGCGTGGCTGGCTGCCCGTGGACAATCCTACGACGACTACGTCTCGGATCTCGGGAGACAGTCGATCACCGTGATGGGAGCGGGCGATGGATTCAAGCTGGTCCACCAGGGCTATCCACTGCATCCAACCTACAGGTGGCTCGGATTCTTCGACGGGCAGGACGGCACGCCACTGTGGCGCCCTGAATCAGGCGCACGGATTCTCCACGAACTCAACGGGCGATGCGGAGCGGTATTTCCGCATCCCCCGCTCGAGTCCGGGCCAGCGAGCGCGAGGGGGGCGCTGGTCCCCGAGGAGCTGCTACCGGTGGCGCTCCTTGCTGGCGGGAAGCTATCAATCGCTCGCACGCTGGAGGAGTGGCGCGACATGTACGTACAACGTGGCGTCGACTGGGATGGGCTGTATCCGAGCCTCAAGGAGCGCATCTGATGCTGGACCGCAAGGAGTGGCTGCAGCGCTACTACGCGAAGTGGGCCGACTACGACCAGTGGACGCGGCGTTGGTCTGATGACCGCCGTGGCGCGCACTTTCAGACGTGCCAGGCAAGCCGAGCACTCCGCTCCCTGGAGGAGCAGTATGCACAGTGGCTTCCGACCGTGGCGCTCTCGCGGTGTCCATTCTGTGACAAGCCCGCATTGCGTCGATTCGACCCAGTCGACTTCGAGGGGCCCTGGTGGTGGGCAAGCTTCTCACTCGCGACGGAGCCACCGAGTTGCCCCCACTTCATGGGGTTGCTGGGGGCGGTCCATCACGCCGGACAAGAGCGCATCGCCGGGCGGTTCGACGTCAGCCCCGGTCCAGAGGTCCCCTATGTGGTACCGCGG
>JAUILJ010000521.1 GCA_030433055.1 Polyangia bacterium | reverse complement strand
GAGTGGGGATCTTGATGCTGCTGGCCATGCAGCGCTTCGGCGTGCGTAGCGCCCTAGCGTACGTGGTCCCCGTGGTGGTGATGTGGGCCGGAATGCTCAAGGCGGGTGTTCACCCCACCATCGCTGGTGTGCTCGCAGGCCTGATGACGCCGGTGACTTCCTGGTACGGCGAGAAGGGCTTCATGCACGTCGTGAAGCGCACTGTGCGTCAGATCCGTGAGCACTCCCAGAGCGGGCACGACGAGCACGGATTGATCCAACCGCTGAGTGACCTCGAGGCTGCCCGGCGTGAGGCAGTGAGCCCAGTGGTTCGCCTCGAGACGGCGCTCCATCCCTGGGTCGCGTTCGGCATCATGCCGCTCTTCGCGCTGGCGAACGCGGGTGTTGATCTGCGGGGCGTGGACACCGGGGCGGCCACAGCCGGGGTGATCAGCGTGGGAGTCGTGGCAGGGCTGGTCATCGGTAAGCCGCTCGGCATCGTCGCTGCAAGCTGGCTCTCGGTGAAGCTCGGGATCTGTTCGTTGCCGCGCGGAGTCAACTGGAAAGGCGTGACCGTAGTCGGCTTGGTCGCCGGCATCGGATTTACGATGGCCATCTTCGTCTCTCAGCTAGCGTTCGACAACGCCAGTGACCTGGGCGTGGCCAAGCTGGCGGTGCTGGGCGCCTCCGTGCTAGCGGCAGTAGGGACGCTGATCGGCGCCCGCTTCCTGCTTCCAAAGGCCCAGAGCCCAGAGATCGCCCAGCTCTCAGCGAGCGACTGCGAGTGCTCTACCGAGTATTGAAGAGCCAGAGGCACAAAACGCGAAAGGCTCCCGTGTGGGAGCCTTTCGCCGCATTTCGGCGCGCTCAGCCCTCTTGAGTCAGGCGCCGAATTTCCTCTTGGATAATTGTCTCGGCGAGCACTGGCACGACTTCCCAGACGACCTGCTCGACCACTTCCCGGCTCAACGCCAGCACGGCTTCGACCTGAGACGGGTTCAGGCCGAGGCCCTGGAGCTTGCCAGCAAGCTCGCTGCCGTTGCCGGTGTGGGCTGCGACAGCGGGTGCTGGAGCAGCCACAGCTGCGGGCGCTGGAGCAACGGCCCGCGGAGCAGGTGCCACTGGAGGGGCGGCAGGCGATGGGCTGACCACCGGCTTCTGCGCGACGGGCGCGGGGCGCGGCGTAACCGCTGGCGTGCCGGGGTAAGTCTGAGTGCGGACCGGACCTGGCTGAGGTGCTGGCGGCGCAGCCTGGGGCGGAGGAGCCGCCTGGGCGGCGGGGCTGGGCGCTGGCGTCCCGTATGCAAGGGTCTGGGAGCGAGGTTTCGCAGCAACGACAGCGGGAGCTGACATCGGCGGAGCCGCGTGCGCAGCCGGGGCTGGAGCGGTCACCGCTGCCTGGACGCTGGGCTGAGCCGGAGCCGCGCGCAGCATGTTGCCCACCTTGTCCAGCATCTGCTGGGTGTCGAAGGGCTTGTCCATGTGCTCATCCGCGCCCGCCGCGGTTCCGCGCGACGAGTCGTAGGGATGTTGCTTGCTGGAGAGGATCAGGACCCGAGTGCCAGGTGCCTCGCTCTTGATGCGTTGGCACAAGTCATAGCCGCTCTGGCCTCCAAGATCGTGATCTACCAAGACGACGGCGGGCTTCTCGGATCGCAGCTTCGCTAGTGCGTCATCTGCGCTGGCCGCCAAGACGGTCTGGTAGTCCTCGCCCGCGAAGGTGATCTCGAGCACCTTTCGCATGGTCTTGCTGTCGTCGATGGCGAGCAGCGTGGTCACAGCACCTCCCAATGGGTTTCGGACTCGCGATGCACCCCACGAACGCGGGCAAATGAACCTCGAGCCGGAGAGAGATGATCGTGGTGCCCAGGAAATGTGTCAAGGAAATCGCCTAGTTCCTCTGAGACACCGGGCTTCGCTGCGTCTCAGCCGTATCCCAGGCGCTCGAAGTGTTGGTCCCGCGAGCCGCCGCGCTTCACCCCAGGTCTGCAGCGAATGCCCTCGGCGCGGGCGATCTTGGGATTTTCTGCCGCCGACCGCCCCGTTCGAGCGCCGCAGAGACGAGTGCTTCGGGAAGAGCCCCGGCCACCGTGTGCGGTGGACTCGCGCCCGTCTCAGCCCAAGGCCTCAGCCACCCTCTCGCCGCGAGACCCGCCTCGCGTCGCGCAGGGGCCTCAGCGGTTCACTTGCATAAGTGCCGCCGCGACGTGGTTGCTCGTCAGTCGACGATGAACCACTTCACGCCGGCCGTAACTTCCAGGTGGAAATGGTTGAAGTGATGCTTGTCGAAGTGGGGGGTCAGGATGCTGTTGAACAGGCGCTGACTCGCGGCTTCGCAGACCAGCTCGCGCAGCTCCCGAGCCTTCGCGGTGTTCGGCCGCGGTTTGGTCGCGCCCTTACCACATGCCTTACCCCCGATCTTCCCCCCGAAGTCTTCAAGCACGCTCAGCTCGTTCTCCGCCGAACCCTTATGGCGAGTCTTCTTATGTTTCCGTGGGGATTTTTTCTTGGGTGAGGTGCGCTTGCCCTGCTCTTTCTGCTTGCTGTCGTCGCCCTTGGGGGCTTCTTCGTCGCTTTTTGGCGGGCGCTTCTTGAACAGCCTCACGTCGGCTGCCAAGCCCCCTGGGTGGCGCTTGGCGATCTTGTCCTTGGGCCACTTCTTTGGCGGTGGGCGCCAGAACGAGAAGATCCGCACCTCCTCGATGTCGTGCTGTTCGAGAATGGCGCTGAAGTCATCGATCGCCAGGAGCAGGCGGCAATCCAGCACTTCATAAGGGGTCGTGCGGCGCTGCTCAGCGCCAAAATCAGTGCGCCACGTGACGCCGTGAAGCGGACCCAGAAGGCGTACCGGGATGAGCACGCCAGCAGCTTCTTTCTCGATGCTGAAGGCGATCTTTCGCTGCTCCAGCGTCTCGATGCACTGCTTGTAGTCCAGCGCCGCGTAGCGCACCGCCTTGGCTTGGTCGGCGTCGGCCGGGAACTTGGCTTTGCTTTCCGCGTGGCTCTGAAGCGGCGCCAAGAGCAGCGCGAGCCCGGCGCAGAGCCACGGGGCGCGTCGCGCGATTCTGCCCGGTTTGGGCCCGCTCGTCCCAGGCGAGTCCGTGCGCGCCGAGGCGCCGGGGGTCGATCGAGTGAGGCGGCTCGCGGAGGGGCGCGGCATGTGCGCAGATTGACCCGTTTTGCGTCTCGGGCCAAACTCTAGAAAGTGAACAAAAGAGCCCGGTCGGTGCTTTACGCAGTGGTGAGCGAGTTCATCGCCACTGGTCAGCCTGTCAGTAGTCGGACACTCTCGCGTAAGCACGGCTTCGACTTCTCTGCTGCGACGATCCGCAACGTGATGGCGGACCTGGAGGACGGGGGCTATCTGGCTCAGCCTCACACCAGCGCGGGCAGAATCCCCACGGAAGCGGCGTTTCGCCTGTTCATCGACGCGCTGATGCGGGTGCGACAGCTCACGCGCGAAGAGGCTGGGCGAATCCAGGACCTGTTTGGTGAGCGCAAGGGCGCGGACTGGTTGCGCGAAGCAGGTCGGGCGCTCAGCGAGCTGGCTGGCACGGCGGCGGTGCTGGTGCGCTCTCGGGCGGAGTCCCGCACCTTGCTCAAGATGCAGTTCATCCCCACGCGGCCGGGAGAGCTCTTGAGCGTCATCGTCTTCAGCGACGGGACGGTGGAGAACCGCTTCATCGAACTCGACACCACCCTTGGCAACGATGAGCTCTCACGCCTGCACAACCTGCTCGATGACTGCGTCTCGGGGCGTACGCTGAGTCAGCTCAGGGACGAGCTGGCGACTGCCGTCAGCCAGGGGCGAGATGAGCTGCGGCAACTGCAGAGCCTCGGCGTTTCTTTAATCCGCGCGGCACTGGCTGGTGCCGACCGCCGACTGGACATCGTGATCGAAGGGCGTAGCAAGTTGCTCGATCGGGCAGAGGGTGAGGATACGGGCCGCCTTCGTGAGTTGCTCGCGGCGCTCGAGTCACGGGAGCACCTGGTGGAGTTGCTCGACCGCATCATGCACAGTCAGCGGGTCCAGGTCTTTCTCGGTGAGGAGACCCGCGACACCGTGGGCTACCCGCTCAGTATCGTGGCTGCGCCGTGGGGGCCGGGAGACAACCCAGGAGGCGCCATCGGAGTGATTGGGCCTACACGCATGGACTACCCGTTCGTCGTACCCCTCGTCGGGGCGACGGCGGAAGCCATGAGCGACGCCATGTCGCGGCTGCGAGGGGCTGCTCCCGATGACCTGGAGGATGGAGAGATCCCGTCCAGTGTCGGGTCCAGCGCTCCAGAGCACGACCCAGGCGAATAGAGCAGTTTCGTGTTCGTAGCCTGGCGAATCGGGTAGGCTCTCACGTCACGGCTGCACGTGTTCTGGCGGCTGTGGAGAGAGGGAGAATAATGGCCGCCCCGCCCCCGCTACCGACGACCAATCAGCCCAATGTCATCGATCGCGCCATTGCCCTGGCCTGCGCCGGCAAGCTCGAGGAGGCGCTCCGCTGGGTCGCTGCGGAGCTCAATCGCGACCCCACCGGCAGCGTGGCAGCGCTGCTCACTGCGCGCTGGGTGGCTGAGCTAGGGCGTGAGGAAGCGGGCCTGGCTGGCTTCGAGACCTGCGTGACCCGCGCTATTGCCGCGGGGCAATTACCCGTCGCCGTAGCGGCGTGCGCGGAGCTGCGGCGCTTTGGAGGGGACGCATCCAAGTGTTACCTGCAAATCGCCAAGGCATATGCGGAGGGTTCTCAGAGCCTCGGCGACCGTGCGATGGAACCCCCGGCGCTCGGCGGTGGTCAAGAAGTGGAGCAGCCCCTGCCAGATTCTTTCCATGGGGATTTGCTGCTGGATGAAGCCGCGGACGCGTTGAGCGCAGCCCTTCAGGCGCTGCCGAAGGAGGCTCCGAGTGATCTGCCACAGCAGCCGTTGTTGCGCTGCCGTTGAACCAGCCATTTTCCCTGTTCTGCTTCACCAGCCAGTTTTCGATCTGCTTGGCCGCATTCTGCGACAGGTTCTTGAGCTGTTCCTCGGCGGATTTGGTATAACCCGACCCGACCACCGGCCCCTGATCGAAGGATTCAAAGACGGTCAACTGGTGCGGTTCCGGGTTCAGCTTGGCGTTCTTGGCGTCGTCCCAGACCGTGACATTGATGATCAGCACGGACTTGGGCGCAAAAACCAGCGGAATACCCGGAACGGCAAGGTTGTAGCCTTCCACACTCATCCCGAAGTGATAATTGCGGCTGCCCTGATAGCGGCCAAAGCGTTCGGCGGTGGCGTCGGTCAGCGCCTTGATCAGCTGTTCCTCGCTTGCCTCGCGGCTCAGCGGGCCCTTGACCGCGTTGGGGGCCACGGCAATGTTGTGGACAAGGTTGAAATCACCCAACGGCACCGGCGCCTGATCGAGATCACGCGCACCGTTGCAGGCGGCAAGCGCCAGGATCGTCGTCAGCAGAACAAGCACACGCAGCATCGTCATCCCCTCAGCAGAGCCCTGTCCCGCGATACCGCAGCGCCGGGCCGGGTGCAATCACATGACATATTGGACCTGCCCGCCAGAGCCCCTATCTTGACCATATGAACCAAAGCGCCGCCGATATATCCCCGCCCCTGCCCGCACGGGTACCGCTGGTGACCAAACCCTGGGGCCTGCTGCGCAGCCTGCGCGAAGCGCGGCGCAACCTGCTGAGCATCCTGCCCGAAATCGCTACCCGGCAGCCCATGGTTTCGGGCAAGACCGGGGTAAGGTGGCACATGGTCATGGACCCGCAGGCGATCCGGGAAATGCTGCTGGACAGGCTGGAGGATTATCCCAAGTCGGTGGTAACGAAAAACCTGCTGAAACCTGCCATTGGCGAGTCTCTCTTTATCGCTGAAGGATCTCACTGGCGCTGGCAGCGGCGTACTGCCGCGCCGGTCTTTTCCCACCGCAATGTCATGAACCTGTCCGTGATCATGAGCGCCGCCGCCGAACGCGCGGCGGGCCGCATTGCGCAGGCCGGGCCGCAGGCGGTGAACATGTTCGACGAAATGGTCACGACCACCTTCGACGTGATCGGGGATGTAACCTTTTCCGGCGGCGAGACTTTTGACCGTGACAGCGTACACCGCGCCATCGACCAATACATTGCCGAAGCGGGCAAGGTCAGCCTGTTCGACATCCTGGGCTTTC
>JAUILJ010000520.1 GCA_030433055.1 Polyangia bacterium | reverse complement strand
CGTTGGACGGAGCGAAGCAGCAGCTGACCACCGCGAGAGCGGGAGCGGGCCTATTGATCAACCGGCTCGACACCGCAGATTCCGCTGTCGACACCGGAAAGCTCAGCTTGACGGAACGGCGCAGCCACGTCGGAGATGCGGACGCGTTCGAAGCCTACTCGCAGCTGATGAACCTCTCGAGCTCCATCGAGCAGGCGATCGCGGTGGCGAAGAACACGCTCAACCTCTCGTCGCTCTCGCGCTTCTAGCCGGCGCGGCCCCCGCCACAGCCGTCACGCTAACGCGACCCCTCCCGGGAGGAGGGGTCGCGTTGCTTTGTGCGACGTCTCTCTGTGGTCGCTCGGTCCGAGCAGAAATTCTCAGGCTGAGAAGCTGGCACTCAGCGTGCAACGTCGTGGGCATGCTGATCATCGCAAGACGGGCAGGCCAACGCATCGTGTTGGGCGACGACATCGAAATCCACGTCACCGCGCTGAGCCGCAAGGTAGTGAAGATCGGTATCGTGGCCCCCCGGGGACGCCCGGTTCTGCGGGGAGAAGTCCACGACAGCATCCGTGAAGCCAACGAGGCAGCCCTGGATGCAAGCCTGGAGGCGGCGGAGTGTCTCGCCGGCCAGGTGAAACCCGTCGCCTTGCCACCCACGGTACTGCGCCGCGTACCCCGCCCTCAGGAGTCCCACGATGAGGGCTGATTTGTCGCTCTCGGTGTCAAAGCCCCGACGCCTCGCCGTCGGGACCTGGCGCAGGAGCGCCCAGACAACCCCTCGGTCAGGCCGCTTTCGCTCTGCATTTCAGCTGATTTCTCCGCGCCGTCGACTTGGCACGCAACATGGATTGGCTGCTGTCGAGGAAGCCGCAGCATGACCATGCAAGCCGTCATATCTCTGGATCCCCTGGCGCAGACGCCAGTCGGATCGAGCCCCCTGAGCGAGCAGCTGTTCGAGCAGAACCTCGAAGGCCTCAGCGTCGGAGAAGAAACGCGCGCTCTGCTCGGTGATGCACCGGGTCGGGGCCAGGTCGATTTCCGCGCGGGTTATCTCTGCCTGAGTGCGGACGGCTGCCAGCTCGACGGTGAAGTGAGCTTCGCGGAGCTCCAGGGGCTGCTCAAGGACGCGGAGCAGACTCAAGGCCCGGTCATTCTGTTCGGTCTCGGGGTGGGACGACTCGCGCAAGAACTCAAGGCGTGCACACCATCTCTGGCCGTCTTCGAGCCGGACGTGGGCCTGCTCAAGCAACGCCTGATGGCCGGCCCGCTTTGCCTCGGCGACGTGCCAATCGTCGCAACGGAGCACGACCTCACCCAGTCCTGGTCCGACCTCGCGAAGGACCGCTCGGGAGCGACGTTGGTCGCTGCACCCGGCTACCGAGAAGCCTACCCCGAGGTGTTCACGCGCGTCGCGGCGACCGTCGAACAGCTGGTCAATCGCACCACCGCGAACGTCAACACCTATCATCTCCGCGCGGAGACATGGGCACGCGACGTCGTAGACAATGTCGACTGCCTGACCCACGCCAGTCCATTTCTAGCCCTCCGGGGCAAGCTGACTGGCGTGCCTGCCTTCATCGTTGGTGCGGGCCCCTCGCTTGCAAAGAACGTCGAACTGCTGCGAGACGCCAGCAAGAAGGGCATCGTGATCGCGGTCAACTCCAGCGCGATGGCGCTGGCCAAGGCAGGGGTCACACCTCAGGTCCTGATGTGCATCGAATCGATCGATGTCTCGGAGTTGCTGCGCAAGGTGCCGTTCATCGACCAGGTGGCGCGAGCCTTCAGCCTCACTGGCAGCCCGGAAGTACTGCGTGTGGGCGCCGGCCCACTGCTACCTGTGTATGAGGCCCTGCCAGAGTTCGAAGCGCCCTTGCGGGAGCTGATGGGCACACCCGGCGTGAACGTCTCCGGTAGCGTCTCCACGGCGGCCTTCTCGCTGGCGGAGCAGCTCGGCTGCAATCCCATCGTGCTGGTGGGTCACGACCTCGGCTACACCGGCGGAGAGGCCTACGCGAAGGGCACCGCTTATGAGGGCTCGAGGGTCGAAGCCGATGCGGAGAGCGGCCTGCTGGAGCTCAAGTGGAGCCAGGCGGTGATCGACGCCCACGGCAAGGGCCAAGGTGCGATGCACGCTCAGGAGCAGCTCATCGAGGTCGAAGCCTGGGGTGGCCAGGGCAGCGTCATGACCGGTGTGATGCTGAGCGCCGTCCGGGCGTGGTTCGAGAGCGTTGGGCGCGAACTGCCGAAGAGTCGCCCGGACCTCGACTTCATCAACGCCACCGAAGGCGGCGCGCGGATCCAGGGCGTGCGCGAAGCTCGCTTGGGTGATCTCCTCGCGGCACTGCCAAATCGAAGCCTCACCGCCGAGGGCTTGGCGGAGCTCGCAGGGGCTGAGCACCCCCCAATCTCTGCCGCGCGGATCCGGGAGTGGGCCGAGGGCCAGTGTCAGGCGCTCCGAGGTGTGCGCGAGTCGGGCAAGGAGCTGCGGAGCCGAGCAGATGCAGCCCTGCGCGGCATGCGTCGGGAGTCCCCCGCGCTGGTGCGCAAGGCCTTCAAGAAGCTATCCCAGGCGGAAGACGCATACCGCAAGACCATCACGCCCCTGGCGCTGCTCGATGCCTACGCCCGCAGGGAGATCGATCTCATCGCTGCGACGAGCCGGAGCGAGTCTCGCAGCGAACATTCCCGCGCGGAAGTATCGATCGAGAGCGAAATCGAATTCACGCGCGCCATCGAGCGCGCAATGGACCGCTACGAGTCCGACCTCAAGCGTTTGGTGACTCGTCTCTGACGAACACCGACAATCATCTCGTCAAGTAAGGAGTGGATCATGTCTCTAGTCGTTAGAACCAATGTCGCCTCATTGCAGTCGCAAATGAACCTCGGGAAGAACCAAGCGGCGCTGAGCACCAGCTTCAACAAGCTCTCCAGCGGCTACCGGGTCAACTCGGCAGCGGACGACGCTGCCGGTCTCTCGATCAGCGAAAATATTGTGGGCCAGGTGCGGTCCTATACCGTCGCCGAACGAAACGCGAACGACGCAATCAGCATGGTGCAGACCGCCGAGGCTTCCCTCGGGGAAATGACCGGCATCATCCAGCGCATGCGCGAGCTCGCGGTCCAAGGCTCAAACGGTAACTACACCGCTCAAGACCGCGGCTACATGGACACGGAGTTCCAGGCCCTCAAGTCCGAGCTATCCCGCATCCAGGCAGCAGCCAAGTTCAACGGCAAGCAGCTGGTGGGAACCACCGCGACTACCCTCACCTTCCAGATCGGGCTCGACAACACCGCGAGTGACCAGCTGTCCATCTCCTTCGGCGGGATGAACCTGACGGCGATGCTCGCCGCGACTAGCACCCTCGCGGGCACTGGCCCGACCGCGGCTCAAGACATGCTCGCGAGAATCGACTCGACGATGACGTCAATCTCCACGGCCCGCGCCAACTATGGCGCGTCGATGAACCGCCTGGATATCGCGACCAGCGCGATCCAGACGATGCGCCTCAACATGTCAGCCGCGAACTCGCGTATCCGCGACGTCGACGTCGCCATGGAGACCTCCAACATGGCGCGCAACCAGGTGCTCTCTCAAGCGGGTGTTTCCGTGTTGTCGCAGGCCAACCAACTCACCCAAAGCGCCCTCAACCTGCTGCAGTAGTCGCGACACGACTAATACCCAAAGCAACGAAGACGAGATGAGAGCTGCTCACGGCATCGCCGTGAGCAGCTCACTTCGCTTTGTGGCTGCGCAAGCTGCGATCGAACAAATTGGCTCAAGCAAGTGCCCCGACCTCCGTTCCGCAAAGTGACGGGCAAGACGCCCGGGGGGAGTGTCAAGGACGACACTCTCCAACTCTCCAGGAAGGAGAAAGACCATGCCCCTAGCAGTACAAACCAACGTTCCGTCCCTCCAGGCTCAGCGCAACTTGAAGGGCAACCAGATGGCCCTGCAGACTAGCTTCAACAAGCTGTCGAGCGGCTACCGCATCAACACCGCGAAGGACGACGCCGCTGGCCTCGCGATCAGCGAGAGCATGAAGTCTCAGGTCCGCTCGTTCACCGTTGCCGAACGCAACGCGGCCGACGGCATCTCGATGGCGCAGACGGCAGAAGGCGCCCTGGGCGAAATCCACAACGTGCTCGGCCGCATGCGCGAGCTGGCCATGCAGTCATCCAACGGCAGCCTGGGCTCCCAGGACCGCAGCTACGTCGACACCGAGTTCGGCGCGCTGAAGTCGGAAATCGGTCGTATTCAGAGCTCGGCCAAGTTCAATGGCAAGTCGCTCGTCGGCGCAGCAACCTCCAGCGTCACCTTCCAGGTCGGCCTGGACAACACCGCAACGGACCAGATCAGCATCAACTTCGGCGGCGTGGCGCTGACCACGCTGTTGGCTGCGACGACCAGCGTCGCAGGCGCGACCGCCGGTTCCGCGTTGACGGCCCTGGGGCGTATCGACTCTGCCATCCAGACGGTCTCGACCGCTCGCTCGAACTTCGGTTCCGCGATGAATCGCCTGGATGTCGCGAGCTCGAACATCGGCACCATGCGCTTGAACATCGACGCCGCCAACAGCCGCATCCGCGACGTCGACGTGGCTGAAGAGACCTCCAAGATGACCAAGAACCAGGTGCTCAGCCAGGCGGGGATCTCGGTCCTCGCGCAGGCCAACCAGCTGCCGCAAATGGCGATGAACCTGCTCTGATCCGCAGCTCCACAACACGACCAGCGCCCGCTCCACCAGGAGCGGGCGCTGGCCTTTTTGTGCGCTCCGTCTGACGTCTCAGTGTGAGAAGGAATTCTTCTCAATCTTGGAAGCACGCTGCCGTTCAGACGGATACGTTATCCGCGAGGAATAAGTGTCAAGAGTTTGTCGGTTTTGGGTAAAGGCTCACTTGCTCGCACCGTCCATTCGCTACGCAGGGCACTGACGCTCTGAAGAAGAAAAGCAACTCCAGGAAGGAGGCAAGCGAATGGCTATTGCAATTAGGACCAACACCGCCTCGCTCGAGGCTCAGAAGAACCTGGGCGCCAACCAAAAGGCGCTCCAGAGTAGCTTCGCCAAGCTCTCTAGTGGCTACCGGATCAACTCTGCTGCGGACGACGCTGCCGGTCTCGCGGTGAGCGAGAGTTTGAAATCACAGATCCGTTCGTTCTCCGTCGCTGAGCGCAACGCGGCCGATGGCATCTCGATGTCGCAGACCGCCGAAGGCGCGCTTGGCGAAATGCACAACGTGCTCGGGCGCATGCGCGAGCTAGCCGTGCAATCATCCAACGGGAGCCTTGGATCCACGGATCGTGGCTACCTGAACACCGAGTTCGGAGCGCTGCAGAGCGAGCTCGGGCGCATCCAATCATCGACCAAGTTCAACGGCACCGCGCTGCTCAACGCCGCAACGTCGAGCGTCACCTTCCAGGTGGGCATCAACAACACGGCGTCGGACAAGATCGCGGTCTCATTCGGCGGAATTGCGTTGACCCAGATGCTCGCGGCCACGACCAACGTGAGCGGCGCCACTGCCGGCAACGCGCTGAACGCCATTGGCCGCATCGACTCGGCGATTCAGAAAGTCTCCACATCGCGGGCGAATTTCGGCGCCGCGATGAACCGGTTGGACACCGCCAGCAGCTCGATCCAGACGTCGCGCTTGAACCTCTCGGCGGCGAACTCCCGAATTCGAGACGTCGATGTGGCCGAGGAAACCAGCCAGATGACGCGCAATCAGGTGCTGACTCAAGCCGGGATCTCGGTCCTGGCGCAGTCCAACTCCTTGCCGCAGTTGGCCTTCGGCTTGCTCGGATAGACACCTACTTCACCACACGTCCCACGGCCCGCGTCGTCTCCTTCGGGAAGCAACGCGGGCCGCAACGTTTCCGCCGTCCGCAGCTCAAAGGTTCGTCTCGCGGTCCGTTCAGAGATCCGGCAGGCAAATTGCTTTGTATCTCGGTGGACGCGCAGCGGGGGTGGACGAGCCCAGCGCGCTGGGGATGTTCCCATAGCGAACCAGCTCGTCTCCCCCAATCCCAAGTCGCGAAAAGAGGACCATGGCAGGCACAATCACCTTCGGCGGAATCGGCTCCGGAATGGACGTGGAGGGACTGATTTCTGGCTTGGTTGGCGCCAGCAAGGGACCGCTGAACATCGTCAATTCGCGC
>JAUILJ010000519.1 GCA_030433055.1 Polyangia bacterium | reverse complement strand
GGGGCTTCTGTTTTGCAGAGCGAGGAGCAGCCATCTCCGTTGACCTGGGCGCCGTCGTCGCATTCCTCACCTGCAGACGGATTCAGCTTTCCATCTCCGCACGCAGCCACGCTGCAATCTGCGTTGCAGGTGCTGGATTCGCCGGCGTCATCACAGGGCTCCCCGGGGCCCTGGGTGCCGTCGCCACAACACGCTACAGGGAAACCGAGCACGGCTTCGAGCCGCGTTGAGTTTCGTTCAATTTCCGCATGGGCATAGATGACGTTCTTGCCCAGCGCCAGGCTTGGTCCCACGTTGGTAGACAGATCGAAATTGACGAGCCGCGCGTCGGCTACGCCATCCTCGTCGAGGTCGAGCTCGTCGCCCTTGGTGGCAACCCGTTGAGTGGTGGTCTGCAATCGGGCCGGATCGCAGGTGTAAAATAGGGTCCGCGTGTCGCTTGGGTTGTGCTCCCAGAGGTGGGCGATCGCGCCGTTGTCGTCGATCTCGATCGAGTTGACGTCGGCCGGGTTGGCTATGAACACGCCAGCGAGGTCGTCGTTCTCTCGAATGAGGATCTGGCCGTCATAGGCGACGAACTCGTCACGAATCGTGGGCCCCGTGGAGTCCCCGGAGAACACGTAGTGGCCGCTCGAGTTGATGCTCGCGAAGTCCAGGTGTTGCCAGTTCCCTTCGGAATCAGCGGGCTCGCCACTGCGGGCGACGAGCGCCCCGTCGACGACCATGCCGCGGGCGGATGCCGAGGCGACACCAGCGATGTAGTGACTCCCGTCGTGGGAGAACTCGTAGTCGTTGGACACCCCGAACGTATCGAGCACGAAGTTGCCGAGGTCATCGCCAGTCTTCAAGCGGGGGGACAGGCTCCCCACGGTCCCGTCCGGCGAGGAATACAAGGCCTTGACGTCCGTGTTGCCGTTCTTGTTCAGGTCGACTTGAGCCGTGAAGTGGACCTGGCCTGCATCCGACATCGTGGGTCGGTCGAGGAAGCTGATCACCGCCGGCGCGGGAAATCCGGGTGCAGGGTCGCCTTCCGTGATCAACACACCGTCTGAGGTGCGCACCGCGTAGCGGCCGTTGATGCTCGGTAGGAAAGCCCAGCCTCCGTTGGTACTGGCCCCGCAAGTACCCAGGCTGGTGATCCCACTGATGACCACCCCGCTTGGCCCCAGGAAGCGCACGGCGTCGCCCAGGAACAAGAAGCTCGTCCCGGAGCCCAGGCTCCCGACCAGCACCGGATCTCCCGCCCCGTTGGTGCGCGCTGCGGAGAGCCGAGCGACGCTCGTGCCGTCACCGCCAGGTGGTATATCGCTCTGTTGCAGGACGAGCACAGCCGCCCGTGGCTGCGCTCGCGCCGCCCCGGGCGCCAGGCCGACAAGAAATATCCCTGCGGCAACCACGAGCGGGCCGGTCTTCCCTGAGTGTTGGAATCTCACGCTTGGCTTCATAGCGAACCTGTCTCGTGGTTTGTCGACTATCGACACGGCGTCGCCCCGTGTTCTCCAGCGCCGACCCTGAACACGTCCCACCCCGCACAGGGCTCGCGGCCGGACGTCGTCACGATTGACGCCTGCCGTGCTCCTGCGCGCCGCCGAACCTCCGGTCGTACCGGCTGTCGAGGCCCTGGGTGAACCTGCCGGGGTGTCGCCCGGGTTGGAGCCTGCGTCACCGCCGCGGCGTTCCAGCGAACGGGCGGGCAGCCTCGCGACGTGAGCCAGGGAGAGCAGGAGCCGACGCATGGTTCGCTTCACGCCGCTACCAAAGCAGGCATCGACGCCCGGAGCCTGTGCGGGGCTTGAGCTGTGCTTGAAGCTTTCTTCAACTCCCAAGGCCTGATCTCGCGCCCAGGCTTCCCAAGGCTGCGCCGCTTCGCTGGTTTGTTAGAGTGGGGGCGTATGAAGCGGGTCCGTTGGTTTTCAGTTCTCGGTGTTGGGGCGAGCCTGAGCCTCGCGTGGGCGTGTGGTGGGGCTACGACGGAACCGGCGGTGCCGGAGGCGCCCGTCGCTAGCTCGAGCGGCGGTGAGTCGGCCCAGGCGCAGACCAGCGCGCCTCCCCCCGAAAAAAAGCCACACCCGGTCCTGATCGATGACCTGCCGGGCGCGCTGGCCCGGGCTAAATCCGAGGGGAAATTGGTGTTCGTCGATGCCTGGGCGACCTGGTGCCACACCTGCCTGTCGATGAAGAACTATGTGCTGTCGGACGCCTCGTTCAAGCCGTACCGGGAACGCATGGTGTTCGTCGAGCTGGACACGGATCGCGACGAGAACGCCGGGTTCCAGGACAAATACGCGGTCGAGGTGCTGCCTAGCTTCTTCGTGCTCGACTCATCAGGCAGCGTGCTCGGGATGTGGCCTGGCTCGGCCAGTGTGGGAGAAATGCGCGAGTTCTTGGACAGCTCGCTGGAGGCGCACGAGGCGATGAGCAGTGACTCGCTGCCGAAGGACAGCCCGCTGCGTGCGTTGATCGAGGCGCGAGCGCTCCACGCGGCGTCCAAGCACCGCGAGGCAGCGAAGCAATACGGGCTGGCCGTGGAGCGCGCGCCCAAAGACTGGCCCCGGCGCAGCGAGGCGCTCAAGGGCTGGGTAAGGAGCCTGGCGCGCGCAGGGCTGGCGAGCGAGTGCGTGCACGCTGGGTTGGATCACCTCGACGAGGTGCAGGGCGCATCGATTCCCGCGGATTTCGCCAATCAGGTGCTGGGCTGCGCGGAGGGTCTGAAGAGCTACCCGACGCTGCAGGAGACGGTGAAGAAGGTGGAGGCGCGCTTGACGAGTCTCCTCGCGGATCCACCCGAGGTGATGAGCCCGGACGACATCGCCGACGCCCACAACATCCTGGCGTATGCGCGCGAGCTCAAGCGGGACAAGGCAGGCGCCAAGGCGTCCATCGAGGCGGGGCTGAAGGTGCTCGAGGCCGCCGCGGAGAAGGCGGACGAACCCGAAATCAAGGCAACTTACGACTACGGTCGAGCCAAGGCCTACCTGGAGCTCGGGCGCCCGAAGGAGGCGCTGAAGATGCTCGAGGAGCGGGAGAAGCAGATCCCAAGCTCGGCGGAGCCGCCCGCGAGGTTGTCACAGGTCTACGCCGCGCTGGGGCGCCCCAAGGACGCGTTGGCCGCAACGGCGCGGGCTGTGAAGCTCGCTCATGGGCCGCGCAAGCTCATGTACCTCGAGCGCAAATCCAAGCTCGAGCTCAGGCTCGGCGACGTGAAGGCCGCGGTTGCAACCCTGGAAGAGGAAGTGAAGGGCTGGCAAGCGCTCACGGGCAAGCGCGCGCGCCCGAAGAGCCTGGAGGGGGCAGAGCAGCGCCTGCGCAAGGCCAAGGCGAAGCTTGGTCAATGACTCGCCCAGTGTTAAGGCCCACTCATGAGCGACGGCAGCAGTGAAGCGGTGACCGAGGGCGTGCGCGTCACGGTGCGCCCCCGATACTCTCCAGAGCACTCGGATCCACGCCGCGGTGAGTGGTTCTTCCTCTACCAGGTCACGATCGCGAACGAGGGCAGCCAGCCGGTGAAGCTGGTCAGCAGGCACTGGATCATCACCAACGCCAACGGTGACGTCCAGGAAGTGAAGGGCCCGGGGGTCGTCGGGGAACAGCCCAGCCTCGCGCAGGGCGAGAACTTCCAGTACACGTCCGGCTGTCCGCTCACCACGCCCTTCGGATCCATGCACGGCACCTATCAGATGGTGCGCCCGACCGGCGAGCAGTTCGATGCGGTGATTGCGCCGTTCTCGCTCAGCCAACCGGGGATGGTGCAGTAGCGGAGTTGGGCTGCTGGTTCCCTGCGGAAGCGGTGCGCGCGTGGGCAGCGTCCACGCTTCATCCTCGCAGGGGTGTTGTGCTCAGCGTCCGCGTCCAGCGACTCGCCCGTGGGGCGCGCTCGGCGGCACCGGGGGCGCGCCCTGAGCTGCGACCCGGCGACCTGGCATGGCGCCCTCCGGCACTGGACGCACACCGGAGTGGTAGTCGTCGAAGTGATCACGAATCGCCCGCGTCACCAAGCGCTCCAGGTTGAGACGCGCCGTGGAGTGCCGCAGCACGCTGGGAGCCTTGTGGGTGAAAGACATCACCACCTTGTTCCAGTGAAGCGCTTTCTCCAGCAGCTCGCAGCTCCTATCGTCCAGCGCGTCACGGCCGCCCAGCGCGTTGCCGACGAACGCGGCCGAACCCTCGATTAGATGAACCTCGAGCTTGGCTGCTGGGCCATGCACCGTCAGCACGCCGCTGTGGCGACCCCGCTGGGCCCCCGCCAGTCGCTCGATCAATTGTGTGTTTTCCCACCCCATGTGAACCTCGGAACCGGCGCGAGCTTCGTTTTCCCACCCGGTTCTGAGCAGTGTTTAGCAGGAGCCGTGCCAGGACCTCACGGGGTGCAACTGCCCGAAATCTCACAACGACATCCCAGCGAGTAGCTTGAGCCTTTCGTTGTTGAGATTTCAAATCCGCAGGTTTGGGGGGGAGGCGCGCTGCAGTGCCGCTTGGATACCCAGGGAAATGCTCGTTAGCGCCTACTTAAGACCACATGCGGCTCCTGCTCCGCGCGGAGACACCCGCGGTCAGAGTTTCCGTGAGGAGCGTGGCCTGGAGTGAGACAGCGCGAAAGCCTTGCGCGATTCCGCGGGGAGCGCGGGATCGCTCACAGCTGCAGCGACTTGATCTCGAAGAACTCGTCCAGGCCCTGTTCCCCGTACTCGCGGCCATTGCCCGACTGCTTGTAGCCGCCGAAGGGCGCCAGGGCGTTGAAGGCGCCGCCATTGACCTCCACCTGGCCCGTACGGAGCTGCCGAGCGACGCGCTTGGCGCGCTCTGGATCAGCAGACCAAACCGCCCCCGCCAAGCCATAAGGAGAGTCGTTGGCGATGCGGATGGCGTCCGCTTCGTCTTCGTAGGGGATGATGCACAGCACCGGGCCAAAGATCTCTTCGCGCGCGATGGTCATCTGGTTGGTGACGTTGGCGAACACCGTCGGCCGCACGAAGTAGCCCTGCTCCAGGCCGTCGGGAGGTTCGGCACCGCCAGTGACCAGCGTCGCTCCCTCTTCGATGCCCTGGCGGATGTAGCCCCGCACTCGGTCGCGTTGGGTCTCGCTCACAAGGGGCCCGAGCTTGCCTGCGCCTTCGACAGCGTTGCCCAGGGTGAAGCTCTCCGCGGTGGCCTTCGCGATGGCGACGGCTTCGTCGTGCTTGTCCTTGGGCACCAGCATCCGCGTCAGCGCCGAGCACGTCTGACCTGAGTTCAGGTAGCAGGCCCCCACGCCGGACTTCACGGCGCGACCCAGATCGGCGTCGTCGAGGATGACGTTCGCGCTCTTTCCGCCAAGCTCCAGCGCCACCCGCTTGATGGTCTGGGCGGCGAGCTCCGACACGCGCCGCCCCGCACGGGTCGAACCCGTGAAGCTCACCATGTCGACTTGAGGATGCCCAACCAGGGCTTCGCCCACCGTCGGACCATCGCCACTGACGAGGTTGAAGATCCCCTTGGGCGCGCCGATCGACTCGAAGATCTCCGCCAGCATGAAGGCGCTCAGGGGGGCGATCTCGCTGGGCTTGAGCACCACGGTGCAGCCAGCCGCCAACGCAGGCGCCACCTTGGCGACGACCTGGTGCAGCGGGTAGTTCCATGGGGTAATGGCTGCGACCACGCCGATGGGCTCCTTGACGACCAGCGAGCTGCCGACCTGGCGCTCGAACTCGTACTTCTCGAGCAGGTCCGCGAATTGACCCATGACCAGGGTGGGCAAGCCCGCCTGGATGGCCCGCGCCAGCTTGATCGGCATGCCGACCTCCGCGGAGATCGTCTGGGCGATCTCTCCGGCTCGCTCTGCCAGCCCCGCCTGGAGCCGCTTGAGCAGCGCCGCGCGTTCGGCGACGGGGGTCGCTGCCCAGCCGGGGAACGCGTTCGATGCAGCCTCGACGGCTCGGCTGGCGTCTCTGCCGCTGCCTTTGGGTACGCGCCCCATGACCTCCTCGGTGGAGGAATTGATGACGTCGAAGTGCCCGTTACCGCTCGCCTCGATCCAGCTGCCGTCGACGAAGATCCGATCGTAGTTCTGCATGCTCGCTTCCATCCAGGGTCGTAAAAGAAGCCGGGGCCCGGCTCGAGCGGGCAGTGTACGCCGCATCTGCTGTGATCGCCCAGCGGCACCGTTGAC
>JAUILJ010000518.1 GCA_030433055.1 Polyangia bacterium | reverse complement strand
CTCTACCGCGAACACGATTTCGAACGTCGGCGCGCTGAGCACCGTGGCGTATGCGCTGGGCACGACGTTCGAGAGCGGAATGCGAGGGGGTACGATGCGGGCTCTGGTAGACGGAACGATCTACGCGGAAACGGCCGCGCTCACGCTGGCCGTCACGGACCTCGCAAAGATCTCAGTCCGCCGGCCGCGCCCGAGCGCATACCGCGAACGAGACCGTCGCCTCGAGCTGGGCCTCTCCCCCGATCTCTCGGGAACGGACAACGCGCTGTCGTTCTTCTCAGGACACGCAGCGATCACCTCGGCGTTGTCGACCACCGCGACCTATCTCGCGTTTGCGCGCGAGACCTCACCTCTGAGAGGCTATCTCACCCTCGCCGGCGGCCTGATCGTGACTGGACTCGTCGACTGGGGCCGCGTATATGGCGGCAAGCATTTCCCTACGGATGTTATCGCTGGCACCATGGCAGGCATCGGGGTTGGCCTGCTGGTGCCCCACCTGCATCGGGTAGATGACAGCTCGACACCCGTATGGGTCGGCTTCGCACCGGTAGGCGATGGCTCCGGCGTCGGGGTGAGCGGAGCGTTCTAGAAGTACCCCAGGCCCTGCAAGCCCAGGCTGCTGTCGGTGACCAGTGGCACCACACCGGCGCGCGCGAGCCCGTCGTCGCTCTTCACGCTGAGAGGATGGCCGTAGTGCAGTAGCTGCGGCAAGCCGTAGCCGATCCCCGTGCCCAGCAGGATACCGACGAGATTATCCGAGAGGTAATGCCGATCTGTCGAGAGCCTGAGGAAGGAACTCGCCGTGGCCACCCCCAAGCCGAACACGCACGTGCCGCTGTCGGCTAGCTCCGAGCCGTACCAGTCGAACGCCCCATGGTGCGCGCACACCAAGCTCGCAGCGGCGAAGGCGGCGGCTGTGTGTCCTCCCGGAAACCCGGAGTTCTTCGCGACCTCGCAGTACTCGATGTAGTCCGGATCCTCGTTGCACTCTTCGACGCTTGGTCGCTGGCGCCCGATGAAGCGGTGGCCAGCACGAGCGAACATGCCCGTCAGGGTCATCGCCTGGATGTTGATGAAGCTGACTTGCCAGGCCGTGTCGAAGTTCCAGTCGTCACTCAGCACCGGCACCAGCGCCCCGTCGAGAATCACCTGTACCTGGGTCGCCAGTGTCGTGACGTCGCTCCAGTCCGAAGCCCGTACGCGCCCCGAACGGGACTTCATACGGAAGGCGTCCCGAGCAGGCTCGTCGAACAATATCGGTCCGGTCCAGCCCGGTTCCTCCTTCACGGGTACGCCGAATTCGATCGCAGCGTAGACGCCTGCGACCACCGCTGTCGCGGAATACTCCCACACGTCCGCACGACGATAGCGCCACTCCAGGCGGCGGGCGGAAGGGGCGTCCTCTGGCTCGCTTGCCCCAGCAGTGGCGGGCACGAACAGCAGCGCGAGGCTCACCGCGCACAGCGTCCGACGCAGCGTCGAGGAGGAGGCAACCATGACTCAGCCGCCGACGGCCTTGTGAACCTTGTCCACTCGGTAGTTCAGCTCCACCCGATGCTTCACCACGACGTCGTAGGCCGCCTGGAAGCTGCGCGCCAGGATCTGTCGATCGACTGGTTCCGGGAGGATTCGCAAGGCGGAGATCAGCGCCACCATCATCTCGCGGGCAGAGCCAAAGCGCTGCCTCGGGTCGACCTCGAGCGCCCGATGTACGATCTGCGTGATCGCCACCGGGAGCTCCGGGCGCTCCATGCTCAGCATGGGGACGCGGGCGTCCTTGAGTAGCTCGACGACTTCGATATCCGTCGGCGCGTCGAACAGGCGCTTGCCGCTCAGCACCTCCCACATCACGACCCCCAGGCCGAACACGTCGCTCTGAGCGCTGGGGTCGACGCCCCGCACCATCTCGGGCGCGAGGTAGCTGAGCTTACCCTTCACGATGTCGGGTTGAGTCATGCGAGCCCGATCCATGGCGCGCGCCATCCCGAAGTCTGCGAGCTTCACCACGCCAGACAGATCGAGCAGCACGTTGTCTGGCGTCAAATCCCGGTGGTAAATCGCTGCCGATTCACCCTGCTCATCGAAGCGGGTATGCGCCGCGTCGAGCGCCTCGAGCACCTCGATCGCGATGGCCGTCACGATCTGCCAGGGCGGGCGCTTCTTGGCGGCGGTGAACGCCTTGTTCCACTCGCCGAGGTGCAGTCCATTCACCAGCTCGGTGACCAGGAACAGCTCGCCCTCTTCGTCGGCACCAAAGTCGTGAACCTGCACGATGGTGGGATGGCGCAGCCCAGCGCCGACCCGCGCCTCCTCGATGAAGAGCTGCCGCACCTCGTAGTGCCCGCGGAAGCCCGGGTGCACCCGCTTGACCGCGACCGGCATCGCGAAACCCTCGCTGCCATGATTGAGCGCTCGCCAGACCACCGCCATACCGCCTTCGCCCATCTTCGCGACGAGCTCGTATTTGCCGGCGAGGCGTTTTCCAGGGCGATCTTCGGACATACGGAAGTGCGCAGGCCGCCAGGGCGGCGAGGCGTGAGGTCAATCCGTATTCTAGACCGCGTCCCGGGCAAGGCGCGAACAATCACCAACCGCGGCGTTCGCTCAGCGAGCGTCGTCCGCCAGGCCGGCGTCCAGCTCACCCGCTTCGACGCTACCGTCTTCCCCAGAGTCATCCCCGTCCCCAGCGTCTCCTGCGTCCCAGTCCATGGGCTCCCAGTCGCCGCGGCCCTGAGGGGTGAAGATGCGACCCGGCGCGTCGGCGATCGGATCCGGCCAGCTGTGACAAGCGTTGCAGGAGCCTGCGGGCGCCTCCAGGGGCATCTCGATCGTCTCCCCTTCGTATTCGATGGAGACGGTGTAGGGCGGCTCCAGCTCGTCGTCGAAGTAGAAGTTGCCGACGCGGTTCGTCTTGGCGCTCTTCGTGACGCCGTTGAAGTCGGTGATGGTGACGACCACACCCTTCACTCCCTCGTCGGCGTTCGCGGACTTGGAACCGTAGATCGTGCCTCCGGCAGACCAGGTCGGCGCCGGATCGCCGAAGCCCGGTTGGTGGCAGGCCAGGCAGTTCTCCCCCGGTCGCATGGTAGGGCCCGTCGGATAGTCGACGCCCTCGTCACCACCAGAACACGCCGCCCCGAAGAGCCCGATCGCCAGCAGGCTGACGAAGCCGAGCCACGCCAGGCGCTGGACGCGGCGCCCAGGTGCGGAGTCGGGTTTGGGGGTGAGGACCAGCGGGCTAGTCGGTGTGCTGACGCGAGGGCTCGACTTCATCTAGTTTCCGTACGCAAAATATCGACTTCGGCTACATGCCGAGCCGAAATGCTTTCACTTGGCCCGCCGCCGGCCCTGACAGCCGAGCAGGTCGCTTCAGAGTCGATCTCCCCCTTGGGGATCTCTTCCAGAGCCACGATCCAGCCACGACTGAACCAGCCTCGGAGCACTTCGAAGGCCCGAGTCACGGGATCCTCCGCGTCCGCGAAGCCGTCACACACCGCCGCCAGAGAAGCGCCCGCGCGCGCGCTGGTCAGCGCGCGCGCTTCGTCGTCTGCCAGCGCGATGTGATGGGAGAACAGGTCCTTGCGCCAGATCGCAACCTCGCGGATACGCGCGTCAGCTTCGCTCTGTTGCGCGTCGGAGTCGATGGCTAGGGGCGAGTCGCCCGAGAGCTTGGCGCCTTCTTCGCGCAGTTCGTCCCAGGCGCTCAACGCGAGCCCGGTCACCCGAACGACCTGCAAGCAAGGTGCCCAGCCGAGCCGTGACAGGGCGAAGCGCGTCGGATCGATGGCGCTGGTATCCAGCGCAGCGTGATCGACCGCGAGGAACGCGAACAGGTGTGCCCACTCGAGGCTCGCGAGCTCTGCGTGCCCCGGCTTGAGCACGCTGCGTCCCGCGGCAGTGCATGGCGCCACCCCCGCCTCTATTTCCTCAAGGATCTTCCGAGGCAACGCGCGCCCCAGGTACTCCAGGGCGAAGTGCTCCGACGGATAGGCGCTGATGTAGCGGGTCACGAGCTTGGTGAAGTGCTCCGTGCCCAGGGCCCGCGCGAGGCGCGGAAAGCTGTCGAACAGCGCGTCGATCTGCCGGTACCAGTACATGTTGCGGTACACGGCCATGCGATCGCGGCCGCTCAACTTGCCCCGGGACGAGAACTCCTCGTCCACCTCGGGCGGCGCCGGGTCGTAGCGCACGGAGCGCCAGAACAGCTGCTGCAGGCTCGCCGTCTTGGAGTCGGAGGCGGCGGGCGCCGAGCCTGTGCGCCGCGCCTCACCCCCAACCGAGGGAGCGCCCTCGAGGGCCCTGACGTGGGGGAGCTCCTCGGCCTCGATGCGCGCGGCGGTGGCGCTCTCTTCGAGCAAGCGGGGCAGATCGGGGACGTTCTCATCCCACTCGATGATGCAGGGCACCGCGCCGAAGCGGCGCACAACCGCTCGGTACAGCTGCCAGACGCCGTCGGGAACCTGGGAGCCGTGATTATCCAGCAGGAAATCACCCTTGTCCAGGTGGCCCGCGAGGTGGAGCTGACGCACACAGCCCTGGGGAATGCCTTGGATATAGTCGTCAGCGGAGAAGCCGTGATTGAACGCGCTGACGAAGACGTTGTTCACGTCGAGCAGCAGGGCGCAGCCACTCTCGCGCACCAGCGCCGCCAGGAACTCCCACTCCGTGAGCGTGCTCTCGGCGTACTCGACATAGCTCGAGACGTTCTCCACCAGGATCTGCTGACCCAGGATGTCCTGCGCCTCTCTAATCCGCGCGGCAACATGCCCGAGAGACTCCTCGGTGAACGGCAGCGGCCACAGATCGTGGCCGTAGTGCTTGCCTACTCGCCCGAAGCACAGGTGGTCGCTGAGCCAGCTCGCCTCGAGATCCGCCGCTAGCTGTCGCAGCCGCTCGAGGAACGCGCGATCGAGCGGTGCCGCGCCGCCGAGGGACAGCGAGACGCCGTGAAATGCTACGGGCGAGTCCCGGCGCACGCGCTCGATCACCTTGCGTGGCCTGCCCCCACGGTCGATGAAGTTCTCCGTGATGGCCTCGATCAGGCCCAGGGACAAACCGCTCGTCAGCACCTCCGGATAGTGCTTCGTGCGCAGTCCAACGCCGTGTTGCGGGGAGGTAGTCGGAGCCATCGGTCGCGAGGAATGAAACGGAGCGACTCGATCGCGGGGGATGGATCGAGCCGCAACCCAGGAGGACTTTGGTCTCCGAGCTCTCAGCGTTGAGAGCTCGGCCTTGAGAGCTCAGATGACGGAACTCAGATGACCGTGCCACCGGCTTCGGTGCAGTCACCCTCGGTGGGCACCTCGACGAAGCCCATACCCGCGCACTCGTTCTGGCCGGCGCACGCGTGATCCGCGCCCTCGCAGGAGCTCTGGCCCTTGCACTCGTTGATGCCTTGGCACTTCACGTTCGCGGTCGTTTCCGTGCGGGGAGTGCCGCCGGCCTTCTCGCAGGCTTCCGGGGTCAGGCTGATCCAGCCTTCGCCCTTGCAGTCATTCAGACCCTGGCAGGAGCTCTTACCGTCGACGCTCTCGCACTCCGACAACCCCTTGCAGTCGTTCGCCCCATCGCACTTGATCTTCTCGGCGTTGCTGCCCTGGCTGCCGGTGCCCTCATCGTCCGAGTTGGTGCAGCCTGCGGCGAGCAGGAGGGCAGCGACACTGGTAGCGATGGTGATGGTCTTTGCATTCATGATTAGAAACCTCCTCGAGCGGCCTGCTCTCGACGCAAGCCCGCGCTCGCGCGCGTTGCGACGCGTCAGCGATACGCATGATCCAACCCAGCCGAAGCAGCACGCCTGCTCCGGGTTCATGGATGCGTCGATACGGAAGGTGAGCCGGGCTGGTTACAACTCAGCCCAGACTTTTTCGTCGATCCCCCACTTGCGGCGAGAGAAGCGCGAATTTCTTCGAAGTTTTTTGGGGGTGAGGAGCGCCGCAGCGAGCGGTGGGCACCAGAAACCAACGGGTGCCCGAGCTCACCCCACGAAGGCGCGCGCGTTCCTGAAGAGGCGCAACCAGGGGCTGACGTCGGCGTCCCACTCGCGAGGGCGCCACGAGAGCTGCACGCTGCGGAACACGCGCTCGGGGTGCGGCATCATCAACGTGACGCGGCCGTCACCGCTGCAGAGCCCCGTGATGCCTTGGGGTGAAC
>JAUILJ010000517.1 GCA_030433055.1 Polyangia bacterium | reverse complement strand
CGTCCGGGCGCCCCGACGCGGCCGCCCGCACCCCGACCCAGCGCGACGCCAGAAGATCGAACCAGCCGTCCCGAAGACCGGAAAACAGCGACCAGCGTCGAAGACACTGGACCCGTCAGCATCCGCTTCTCAGGCGCACCGGACAGCGAGCGTCGCACTACCCAGCCCTCGGAGGACACGCCGAAGCCCCTGCGCATGCGTCCGCCGCCCAAGGAGACCGCCGAAGCCGAAGCGGGTGATCGGCCGAGCCTCGAGTCCGTCGCCAACCCCACGCCGCTCGCTCCGGCCAGCACGCCCAAGCCTCTGCGTGGTGACAACAACGACGGCTCACCGAGTGATCCCGGGGAAGGTGCATGATGTCCGCGATCTGGGCGTGGATTGGCCACGCGTTCACGGAGAACATCGGCCTCAAGCTGCTGGCTTTCACCTTCGCGCTGGGGTTGTTCGCCTACCAGCACAGCCGTGAGGACCAGCAACAGCGTACGGTTCCTGTGGGTGTCGTCCTGCGTCTCCCCCCGGAAAGCGAGAAGCGGGAGTTGATGACACCGACCCCCGCCAATGTGCACGTCACGCTGCGCGGCTCCACCCGCGCCATCGACCGTCTGATCGCGACGGGCATCGCCCCCGTGGAGCTCGATCTGCGAGACGCGCACACGGAGCGCATCAACTTCGAGCCCGATATGTTCGCGCTCCCGATGGATGTGGAAGTCACCATCGTCGATCCACCGAGCATCGAGCTCGAATGGCAGGATGTCGTCACCCGGCAGATCCCGGTGCAGGCTTCCATCACGGGCAAGCCGGCTGAAGGGTACGTCGTCAAAGGCGATCTGAAGGTCGACCCGACGCACGTGACCGTGGAGGGCCCTGTCAGCCTGGTGGAGGTGATGCAGTTCGCGCGGCTCTCCGCGTTCGACGTGTCAGGCCTGACTGAAGGCGTGTATCGCCGGCGCATCGCCATCGACGATCCACCACCGCGGGTGCGCTACGTTGACCCAAAGACACCACGACCGGCCGTCACGGTGACGATCGCGCGGCGAGTCGGCGAGCAGCTGTTCCCCAATCGCCCGGTCGAGGTGATCGGAGTTACGAACGGCAGGACCAGCCCGCGCACCGTGGACGTCAACGTGATCGGGCCGCCCGAGGTGATTCGTGCCCTGCGAGCCGAGCAGGTCGTACCCCGCGTCGATCTGACCAAAGCCGTCGACATCGACCTCGACGAGCAGAAGCATGGCTCGGCGACCCTCACCGTGGAGGTGGAGATCGCCGATGCCGAGGTGAAGATTCAGCCGCCAAAGGTCAACGTGCGCTGGTAGCGCACGCTACTGCCGCCGGCGGTACTCTTTGTCCAACACCTTGGAAGCGACCTCGCGTCCGCCCAGGCCGAACGCAAGCGCCACGGCCAAGCACACCGATCCAAGCACGATCGCGAAACCGATCGCGATGAGCTGACGCCCGACGCCGAGCTGCTGCAGTGCCACCATCGCCGAGAAGGCGATGATCGCCACTTGAGCGATCGGCCCCGTCGCCTTGACCAGCGAATCCTTGCTCGAACGCGTGAGCTCGGCTACGCGCTGCCGCGCCCAACCGCCAGCCCAGAGCCCGGCGCCGAGCACCAGCACGGCTGCGAACGCGTTGGGCAGGTACGCGAGGAGCCCATCGAGCAGCACAGCCAGGCCTCCCAGATCCATCGTCTCGAGCGCCTGCCGCAGAAACAGCAGCACGATCACGGCGCCAGCGAACACGCCTGCGACGTCCGCCGGAGTTCGAGCCCCTTCGGAGCCGGTCGCTCCGAGGAGCTCGTCCGCCTCGTCCCCCGCTTCCGGCTGCGCCGAGCTCGACTCGGTGTCCCCCCGCTCCAGCCGCTCGTTGAGCAGAGCCTTCGAGTTCTCCTCCTGGCTCTTGCTCGCGCTCGTCTCTTCATAGATGCCGATGTGCCCCATGAGCGTGTTGAAGCCCAGTGCCGCGAGGAGACGCGCCACGACTCGCGCCGCCACGCGGGCAGCGATCGCTCCGATGGCGAGCAACACCGCGCCGATGAACAGCTTCGGCAGATAGACGTAGACGCGGTCCAACATCAGCTTCAGTGGCGCGCTGATCTCCTCGATTTCGAGCCGCCCCACCGCGCCGATGGTGAACTGCAGCAGCACGAAAGCCATGACCGCCGTGCCCAGGATGCCGCTGACGGAATGCTCGCCCGTGATGCGCCCGAATCCCAGGCGGGTTACCGCGCGATCCACCCCGACTCGATGCAGGACCCCAGACACGACTCGGCGCGCGAGCTTCGAGAGGAAGTACCCCGCCATCAGCAGGATGAGCGCCGCGCCTACCTTGGGCAGGTAGGTAGTGATCGCCGCGAAGGCCTTGGAGAGCGGCTCCGCCAGCACGCCGATGCGCAACGCCTCGAGCACAGGGATCGCCGTCACGACCAGGATCACCCAATAGACGACCTCACCAATCGTTTCCGTCGCGGAACCGTCGCCATCGCCGTCCTTCGAGCTCGATGCCTCTTCGTCTCCGCCCAGAGCCTCGAGGCGCTTTTCGAGACCTAGCTTGCCCAGGCCACCAACGATCAGCCGCCGGACGCCCTTCGCGACCAAGAAACCGACGAAGCCGATGATCAACGCCTTGAGCAGGCTTGGGACCGCACCGGCCAAGCCGTTCAGCAAGGTCACGATCGGCGCGGTGACCGCAGTGATCCCCAGGTAGCTGAAGAACGCGATCGCGACGAATAGGATACCAACGTAGTAGAACGCCTTGGAGACGAAGCGCTCCACGCGAGCCCCGTGCTCGCTCCCCGTCTTGATACCTAGCGCGCCAGCAATCTTGTCGTCGATCGTCGTGCGGCGCAGCGCTGCGTAGATCAGCTTCGAGACAATCAGCGCGGCCAGCCAACCCAGGATCAAGATCAGCAGCGCTGCTCCTACCTTGGGCAAGCTCGCTGACGCCTGCTTCCATATATCCATGATCCACGGTTTGTTCGCCCACTCCGGCATCCTTCGCCTCCTAGTTGTTCGAGTACGGACACAGTCCACGAGCAGAGTCGGTGCGTAGGCAACCGAGATCAACCCGCGCCACCGACTGGCGGCCATTCCTCGGGGTATTCAGCCAAACCGGGTCGCTTGGAGACGCAGCGCCGAGGGTCGACGCACCCCTGGGCGCAGCAGGAAGTGCGATCGATCCAACGCGGACCACATACGACCGCGGTGGCCTAGATTTCCCCCGGGAAATAATACGACCGTACTTGCAAGCTGGTATGGCTCGGGAGCGTGAGAAGCGCCAAGCTGGACCCGACGTCATGGGGGCGGCGCTCCCTAGTCACTCCGGGGAGGCTCTCCAGCCCGCCCGCACCTTACCCTCGAGAGCACCTGCTGTCGTGCCTGTGCCAGTCTGAGCCGCCCTTGCTTCTGCCGGGCTCTGGCTTCGGGCGCAGCTTTCCACGGTCTTTTTGGGGGTGAGGGGATGGCACGCCACGTGTATCCGTGTGGGTCATGCGACTCGCTCCGATGCTCCTGCTCCCCTTGGCTCTGGTGTTTGCTGCGTGCGGTGGCAGCACCTCCGGCAGCGATCCAAACGCAGGGGGCTCCGGCGGCAACGGGGGCACGGGCGCCAGTGGCGGCAGCGGTGCCAAAGGTGGCGGAGGCGGCGAGCCCTGCGGAGACGCGACCTGCACCGAGGGCACCTACTGCTGCAACGCCAGCTGCAGCCAGTGCGTGGCGGATGGGGACGGCTGCACGGCGATAGCGTGCGGAACTGGAGGCAGCGGGGGCGGAGGCGGCCAGGCGGGAGCCGGCGCTCAAGGCGGCGGAGGCAACGGAGGCGCTGGCGGCGCGACCTTCCAGTGCGGCGCCGAGACATGCCGCGAGGGGCAGCAGTGTTGCGGCGCGGAGTGCGGTGGAGGCTTCTGCGCTGATGGTGAGCTGCCTTGCCCACCGGTCGACTGCGAGCCAGAGCTGTGTGGCCAGGTCTACTGCGACGCAGGCACCTTGTGCTGCAACTCGAGTTGCGGCACGTGCACGAGGCCTGGCGAAGGCTGCACCGACGAACTATGCGAGCCCGATTGCGCTCCGATGCAAGCCCGCGGACAGGGCGACTGCGATGGCTTCTTCGGCTGGGCGTGGAGTGGCACCTACTGCACGGCGATCGGGGGCTGTGAGTGCGTGGGGCCAGATTGTGGCTCGCTCTACTTCAGCGTAGAGGACTGCGGGAAGGCGCACGAATCCTGCCCGGTTCCGCTCTAGCAGCTGGCGCCGGGTGCCCGGTGACTCAGTTGGCGGCGACTGCCGTCTCTTCCCCGGAAATTGATTCCGCGAGGAAGTCAACGGTGCCGTCGATGCCCATGGAGTGAGTCTCCACCACGTGGTCTGCCTGAGCGTACAACGGCGTGCGCGCCTTGAGCAACGCCTTGAGTTCAGCCATGGCGTTGGTACGGTTTCGCATGGGGCGCGTGTCGCCCTGGGCGAGCACCCGCTCCATGTGATCTTCCGGACGGGCGCGCAGCCAGACGGTCGTCGAGCTGCGCTTGAGCAGATCGAAGGTCTCCGCGTCACTCACGATGCTGCCGCCGGTCGCAAGGACTCCACCTGAGGTGTCCCGCAAGAATTTCCGCAGGGTCTCGCGCTCCAGGCGGCGGTAGAAGCCTTCCCCTTGGAGCTCGAAGACCTCGCCCAGGGTCATGCCAGCGTTCTCCTCCACCAGCTGATCCAGTTCGACGAACGGCAGCTTGAGGCGCGCCGCGAGGCGGGGACCCACCGTGCTCTTGCCCGCGCCGCGCATGCCCAGGAGTGCGATCACGTTGCTCGACTCAGGCTCCGCCTTGCGCAGCAGCTCGGCGGCGGTGGTTCCGAGGGCCTGGGCTACGTCGCATAACCTCACTACCGAGATGTTGCCGCGCCCAGCTTCCAGCTCGTGCAGGAAGCGTTCGCTGACGCTGGCCCGCTTGCTGAGAGCGCCAATAGTCAGGCTGCGTTCGCGTCGGCGCATGCGGACTGCGCGACCGAGAGCCAGGAGAGTAGGGTGAGTCGCTCGAGCCATCAGGCGGGCAGTATACTTCCGGCGCTGAGACAATCAACTGCATGATACTTCTTGAGCGCAAGGTTTTCTGAGAGTAAGGTACCGCACCCCCATGGAGCCTATTCGTTTCGAGACTCACCCGGACCGTTACCGCCACTGGAAGCTGACCTTCGAGGGTCCTGTCGCCAAGCTCGACCTGGACATTCCAGAGGATGGCGGCCTGGTACCTGGCTACGTGCTGAAGCAGAACAGCTACGATCTCGGCGTCGACATCGAGCTCGCGGATGCCATTCAGCGGGTGCGCTACGAGCACCCTGAGACCAAGTGCCTGGTCGTCGCCGGAACCAAGGACCGAGTGTTCTGCTCCGGCGCCAACATCTACATGCTGGGGACGTCGACCCACGCCTTCAAAGTGAACTTCTGCAAGTTCACCAACGAGACCCGGCTTTACCTCGAGGATATGACCGACAACAGCGGCATCCACACCGTGGCCGCGCTCGGCGGTGCCTGCGCGGGAGGTGGCTATGAGCTGGCGATGGCGTGCGAGCGTATCCTCTTGCTCGACGATGGGTCGAGCGCGGTCAGCCTCCCGGAGGTCCCGCTGCTCGGCGTGCTGCCGGGCACAGGCGGACTGACTCGCCTGGTAGACAAACGTAAAGTGCGACGCGATCTCGCGGACGCGTTCAGCACCGTCGCCGAGGGTGTGCGCGGAAAGCGCGCCGTGGAGTGGGGGCTGGTCGACGCGGTGGCAAAGAAGAGCCAGTTCGACGACGCGCTGAGCAAGCTCACGAGTCAATTCTGCACGGAAGCGCCAGAGCGTAGCGGCCCGGCGGTTACGTTGAAGCCCCTCTCCCCCACCCGAGAAGAAAACTCCACGCGCTACGAGTACGTCAGCTTGGAGATTGACCCCGACAAACGCGTCGCGAACCTGAAGGTGAGCGCGCCGAAGAGCGACACGCCGGAAGACGCAACAGCGCTGCGTGAACTCGGATCGGACGTCTGGGCGCTGAAGGCCTTCCGCGAACTGGACGACGCGATCCTCGACCTGCGGTTCAATCACCGGCAGGTGGGCCTCATCGTGCTCACCACCGAGGGCGACATGGCCCGGGTACTGCAGAGCGACCGCGCCATCAGCAAGCTCGCTG
>JAUILJ010000516.1 GCA_030433055.1 Polyangia bacterium | reverse complement strand
AGGCGCTCGAGGGACCCGAGAGACTCCTCGTTCTGATTGTCGGCAGCGACGGCCCGAGCGTACGTCTCGAAGGCGTCGGAGGGCTGACCGAGGTTCTCCTCATACAGTCGCGCGATGCGATGCAGGAGGTCGACCTTGCTAAACGGGTCGTCCGCGAACCGCACCTGGACTTCGAGCACGCTGATCAAGCGCGCCCATTCACCCATCGCGTCGTAGACGGGTTCGAGCACGCTCGAGGCGAGGAGCGCTTCGACCTGCCCGTTCTTGATCCCCTCCAGCGCCGCCAGCGTCGGCTCATGATCCGGCTGGATTCCCAGGATATCGCGGTACAACTCGACGGCGCGAGCGACGTCATCCAGGTGCTTCTCGTAGAGTTCGGCGATGCGATACTGGTAGCTGATGGCTTCCGCTGGGTCGGCGGTGAGCTCGCTCTCGTGGGTCAACACGCTGAGCAGCTCGGACCAGTTTTGCGTGCTCTGGTAGAGCACGTCCAGACGACCCAACGCCGTGAGGTCATCGGGATCGAGTTCGAGCACCCGCTGGTAGGTATCGATGGCGCGGGTCACGTCGGAGAGCTCGCGCTCATAGACGGCTCCCACCTGGTAGTAGATGAGCTTGCGCTCCTCCGTATCCATCACCAGGTCAGCCTTCTTGCTGTACACGCCGAGCAGCTCTTCCCACCGTGAGAGGCCGAGGAAGAGGTTGATCAGTGCATCCACGGAGCGCAGATCTTCGGGATCGATCTCGAGGATCTTCTGGTAAACGCCGATCGCGTTCTCCTTACGATCCAGCACCTCTTCCTCGAGAGTCGCTGCCTGATACAAGGCCTCCTTCTGGGCGTCCATATCCTCGAGGATCTGCGCCTTGCGCTGGAGGATCAGCGACATGTCCGAGTAACGCTCGGTGCTGTGGAACAACGTCTGCAGCGACTCGGCCGCTGCCAGGTTCATTGGATCGATGCTCAATACCTTGCGGAAAAGCTCGATACCGCGGTCGACGTCACCAACATCGTTGACGAACACGCGCGCCGCGAAGGTGTAGAGCTGGCTGCCAAGCTCGGGGTCTTCTTGTTGAGCCCCCAGATCTTCGAATACACGGGCGAGATCCGTGAAGCGCCCGGTGGTGCGCGCGAGCCGATCCAAGCCCTCCTGGGTGAACTCGTGCGCGGGATCTGCCGCGAGCGCGCGGGCCAGGGTATCGAAGGCGGCGTTGGAGTCCCCTGCCGCGTCTTCGTAGAGCTCCGCGATCTGGTGTAACAGCTCCACACGACGGTTCACGTCGTCGGCCCGCCGCACCTGAACCTCGTGCACGCCGATCAGCTTCTGGAAGTCTCCCTGCTGACGGTAGAGCGGCTCGAGGATCTCCGCGATCATCAGCTCATGAGCCTGATCTTGACCCAAGCGCTCCAGAGCACTCAGCGCGGATTGATTGGTCGGGTCGCGCTCAAGCACCTCGCGGTACCCCTCGATCGCAGCTTCGACCAGGCCCATTTGCTGCTCACGCAGCGCAGAGAGACGCAGCATCAACGCCAGCTGCTCGTCCTCCGTTTCCGCGAGGCCTAGCTGAGTCTCCAGGTTCTCCGCGAGCTCAGGCCACATGCTCTGGCGACTGAACAAGCCATCCAGAGCGCGCAACGCCACCTGACTCGCCGGATCGAGGGCCAACACCTCACGGTAAGCTCCGATCGCATCGGCAGGTTGCCCTAGCCGCTCTTCGTAGACCTGCGCCATCTGAGCATACAGGCCCTCGCGCTCTCCCCCGTCCTGAGTCAGGTCGATCCGCCGACGATACACGCCGATCAGCTCGCTCCACTTCTCATGACCGCGATACAAAGCGTCCATGGCCTGGAGCGCCTCGGCGTCTCCCGGGTCGAGGGCCAACACCCGCTCATAACCCTTGGCGGCTTCGTCCACCTTGCCAAGTTGCTCTTCGATCGAGGCGAGTCGCATCCAGTAGCTGCGAGCCAAATCGGAGTCCGAGAGGCCATCAGCCACCTCGGAATAGATGGTGAGGAGTTGCTCCCAGGCGTTCGCTTGCTGGGCCAGTCCCTCGAACTCGAAGCGCGCGTCCGAGTGCGCGGGATCGGCCTTGACGGCACGAGCCTGGGCGTCGAAAGCCTTCGACAAGTCGCCGAGCTGGTTGGCCGACGTCTGCGCGATACGGCGTAGCAATTCCACCTGGCGATCCACGTCGGGCGCAGCCAGCACGAGGATCTCGAGCGCGTGGATCAGCTTCGTCCAGTCGCCACGCGCCTCGTAGATCGCTTCCAAGATCGAAGCCGCTTCGCCTCGGAGCGTCTCGTGCTCCAGCAGCCCTTCGAGTGCCGCGCGGGCGCCTTCATGATCCTGATTCAAGAACAGGATCTCGCGATAGTTCTCCAGCGCCGCGGCGGGGTCGTCCAGCTGCTCCAGCTGGGTCTTCGCCAGCCGGAACTTGAGGTCGATGAGCTCGGCCTCCCCCACATCCAGCTCGATGCGACGAGCCAGGATCTCGGCATAGGGCGCCCAGTTCTCCGTCTGGCTGAACAACCGATCGAGCGCTTCGAGCGCCGTGGTGTCGAGCGGGTCGTCTTCGAGTACCGCGCGGTAAGTCTCGATCGCTTGATCGAGAGCACTCAGGCGCTCCTCGTGCAGCCGAGCAATGCCGTAAAGGATCTGCTTGCGCTCCTCCGGCTCGACCGCGAGGTCACGCTTCTTGTTGTAGACCTCGAGCAGGTCGGCCCAGCGCTCGGTCTGCGCGTACAGACCTTCCAAAGCACTCAACGCCTGCGCGTTCTCGGGCTCGAGTTCGTACACCGCGCGGTATTCCACCAGCGCTTCGTCGATACGCTGCACTTCGTCCACGAGCACGCGCCCGAGGCGCAGCCGCAGGTTGATCGCGCCCATCGCGTCGCCAGCTTCCGTCAGGTTCTCGATTGCCGTGCGGTAACTGGTGATCAGGGCATCCCAGCTGCCCGTCTGCTGCGCCGCGCGCTCGACGTCCGTCTGGCACTGCTCGTCCGACGGCTCCAGCTCGAAGGCGGAGAGATAGCGTTCGAAGGCCTTGGCCTTGTCGTTGATCCGACCTTCATACAGCGCCGCGACCTGACGTAGCAGATCCAGCCGTTCGGCGGGGTTCTGCTCATGGACCAGCTTGACCTCGATGGCACCGCTGAGGCCCTTCGGGTTGTTTGCCGTCTCGTAGATCGGGATCAGCCGCTCGGCGGCGTCCAGGTTCTGCTCATCCAGGGAGAGGATCTTCTCGTACGCACGTGCGGCGCGATCCGGCTTGCCCTTCTGAGTCATCCAGAGTTCGGCGATCTTGATGAGCATCTTGATGCTCTGCTCTGGGTCCTTCGTCTTGGACTCGTTGCTCTCCAGGACGCGGATGAACTCGTCCCACTTGCCGCTCTCCTGGTAGAACGTCTCGAGGTCGTCCCATCTCCCCAGGGAAACGTACCGCTTCTTGAGCTGCTCCTGTGCGCGACGGTCGTCGGGCTGAAGCGTGAGCAAGGTACGGTAGGCCTCGACGGCGCGCTCATCGTCCTTGAGGCGGTCGCCGGTGACCTGCCCGAGCTTGGTCAGGATGTCGATCTTCTCCTTCGTGTCGAAGGTCAGATCCGCCTGCTTTTCGAGGACATCTGCCAAGTTCTCGTAGTCGCGAGCGCGCTCGTAGAGGTGCGCGAGAGAGCCGAGTGCGTCCACGTCGTCTGGATCGTTGTTGAGCACGACGGCCCACAAATCGATGCAGACATCGGGCTTCTTCACTCGCTCCGTTGCGAGCTGAGCCATCTCCTTGTAGGCCGCCGTGCGCTCAGGCCCAGCCGGAAGGAAATCCGCTTGGGACTTTTGCAGCGCGATTAGCTTCTCCCAGTCGCGGCGCTTCTCATACATGCCGCGCAGGTACTCGATGGCTCCGTCGTTCTGCGGATCAACCTCGATCACCTTCTCGTACGTCTTGACGGCTTCCGCCTGGTTGACGAACTTGTTGACGTACAAGTCCGCCGCCTGCGTATAGAGTTCGACCTTCTCCGCGACGTCGGGCACCTCGTCGCCGAGTTCGATCAAGGTCTTGACGTACTCGTGGTAGCGCTTGGCCTCTTCCTGCTTCGCGAGCTGATCTCGCAGCTCCTGAATCTTGGCCTCGTTGGCTTCCACCGGCGCCGCTTCGACCTCCTCTGCCGCTTCCGCGGGGATATCCTCTACTTCGTCGACGACGGCCAGTTCCTCCGTGGGAACCTCTTCTTCCTCAGCGACCTCGACGGCCTCGACTTCCGCCTCAGCGGCGGCTTCTTCAGCTGCCGGAGCTTCAGCCGCCGGAGCGTCGACGTCAGCGTCGCCGGGTGTCAGCTCCTCACCGATCTGGGCCTCGAATGCCTTCAGTGCGGGGTGCATGGGGGAGACGCCGGCGAGCTGCTCGAAGTAACCGCGCGCTCGAATCAAGTCTCCCTGCTGCCGCCAGGCGATACTCCCCGCGGCCGCCAGGGCGGCAGCGTGGCTGACGCCGTCGGTGCTGGACGCAATCTGCTCAGCCAGCTCCAGGTTGCGTGCCCAGTTGCCTTCTGCGCCATAGATCTCACGCAGACAGTTGAACGCATCGTCCCGTGTGGGGTCCGCCTTCAGAGCCTCCTCGAAGAGCTTCTTCGCCAGGTCGAGGTTCTGGTGACGCGTGGCCCAGCGCACCCCGAAGCGATACGCAACAGCGGCCTTCGTCGCCGCGTCCAACCCGGCGTCCAGCACCTTGCGCTGTGCTTCGACGATCGCGTCCGTGCGCTCTTGGGATACCAAATAGCCCTCGAACAGCGCCCCAGTTACGGTTCCGGACGGATCCGATGCATAGGCCTGACCCAGGATGCCTTCGACCTCTTCGGGCGCAAAGCGGTGAGCGATGCGTGAGGCGCGCAGGAAGGCTGCGGCTTTGCCATCGGCGTCGTCCGCACCGTGGGCCGTGCGCAGCAGCACGCCGATGTGGTCCTGCCACTGGTCCGAGGCGACCTGTACGTCCTCGAGCATCTGGCTCGCCCGGCTTGGTTGCCCCGCGGCAAGCTGAAGCGCCTTGGCGTAAGCCTCCGTCGCGCGGTCGTACTCTCCCTGGTCAGTCAGAACATCACCCAACAACACGCACAGCTCCGAAGCTGCGTGGTCGTCCGAGGTGTTCTTGAGCTGCAACTCGAGCAGCTTCTGGACCATGTTGAGCTTTCCCAACTCCCAGTACACCGCGCGCGCTTCTTCGAGCGCTTCGGTGAGCTGGTTGTTGAGCTTGAAAGCGTCCTGGAAGTGCTTGAGCGCTTTCACGCCTTGCAAGAAGCGATCACGCAACAAGCGACCCAGCCTCAGGTGAAGCTGTGCCTTGACCCCATCGTCTTGGGCACTGGCGATTCCCTGTTCAAGGGCCTCGACCATGGCATGCCACTCGTGGGTGTTCTCCAGGTTATTGAGACGCGCCTCTAGATCCATGCTTCCTCGGGGGCACTGTGCGGGAACGGAACGACCGCGGGTTCCGCGTAGGGGGTGTGGGTGACCCCACAACTGTCGCACGAGACTACAACGAGCCTCGCGCCAAAAATACCGAACTTGTTTGGTTTGTTGGAGGTGGACCCGATCTGGCCCAATCTCCAGGGCTGAGCACCGCGCCGGCTGGCCAGGGAGGCTCGGCCAGACACCCGCTCAGCTGGAAGTTGCCGGCTCAGGCTGGCAGCGGCGACCGTGGGTGACGCCTCACCAGGCAAATCCCTCGACACGGCTACGGCTCTGAGCTGGCTCGGGTTGGCAGTGGAGCGCCGGTCCCCAGCGGGGCCAATCAAGCACTCCAGTGCGAGCCCTCGAAGTTCAGACCCCGGAATGGACGAGCGCCGGGCGAGGTCCGAATCCCACTTCGTTGGGGGTTTCTGACTCCGCCCGGCGGTCGCTTCACGCAGTTCGCCGGTATCGGCAGGCAATTCACACACGGAAAAACGTGTCAGTTGGTCCCTCCAAGTTTCTGGATGAGATCCTGCGCTGCCTGACACTGTTCCTTGAACTGCTTGGCCTTGGCGCCGCGACATGAAGTCTTGCTGAAGCTGTTCAGCAGGCGCACCGCCTTCTCCTTGCTGGGCGGCTCTTTCGTGGCGTACGCGGAACCCAAGAAGAACTTGTCCTCGGAGTGCTTGTCGCCACCGATCTCGTGGGCCTTCTCCAGCGCCG
>JAUILJ010000515.1 GCA_030433055.1 Polyangia bacterium | reverse complement strand
AGCGAAGATGAAGCCGGCGCGCAGCACCAACGCGCCCAGCACGCCCCAGAACAGCACGCGGTGCTGGTAGATGGCTGGCACGCCAAAGGTCGCGAAGATCACGACGAACACGAAGATGTTGTCGACGGCTAGCGCCTTCTCGAGCAGGTAGCCCGTGGTGAACTCGAGCCCGCGCTCGGGCCCGAACCACAGATACACTCCGGCGTTGAAGATCAGGGCGAGCACGACCCACACCGCACTCCACGCGCCAGCCTCCTTGAGGCTCACTTCGTGAGCCTGCTTGTGGAAGACGCCGAGATCGATGGCAAGCATCACCAGCACGAAGGCGAGGAAGCTGACCCACAAGAACGGAGAGCCGATGGTGTCGAAGGGCACTCCTGTACATGTAAGGCGCGCACATCGTGTCGGCCAGGACGATAATTTAGACGCAATATGTTGACAGGAGCGACATATAATCCTGGCATGGAGTGGCTCAACTATCACCACCTGCTGTATTTCTGGATGGTCGCCAAGGAGGGTGGTCTGGTTCCTGCCGGGAAGGTGTTGCGTCTCTCGCACCCCACCTTGAGCGCTCAGGTGCACGCCCTCGAGGAGCAGCTGGGGGAGAAGCTCTTCACCAAAGTGGGTCGCAAGCTGGAGCTCACGGAGATGGGCCGGGTGGTGTATCGCTATGCCGACGACATCTTCAGTCTCGGTCGTGAGATGGTGGACACGGTCAAGGGACGCTCCACGGGGCAGCCGGTGCGTCTGGACGTCGGGATCGTCGATGTCGTGCCCAAGCTCATCGTGCGTCGTCTGCTGGAGCCGGCGCTCGGGCTCGCGGAGCCCGTGCGGCTGGTTTGCCATGAGGATACGGCCGAACGGCTCCTCGCCGAGCTGGCGCTGCACAAGCTGGACCTGGTGATCTCCGACACTCCGGTGCCTTCGGGGAGCGCGATCCGTGCGTACAACCACCTGCTCGGTGAGACGGGGGTGAGTGTGTTCGCCACCAAGCAGCTGACGAACCAGTACAGGAAGGAGTTTCCGGGATCGCTGGATGGCGCCCCGATGCTGCTTCCGCTGGAGAACCTGACGTTGCGCAGGAGCCTGAACCAGTTCTTCGATCGGCGGGGGATCAGCCCCCGCGTGGTCGTGGAGTGTGCGGACTCCGCGTTGCTCCGGGTGTTCGGCGAGGACGGTGTGGGGTTGTTTCCCGCACCGAGTTTGCTCACCGAGGAGCTCACTCGGCAGGGACACCTGAAGCTCGTGGGCCAGCTCGAAGGCGTGCGGGAGCGCTTTTACGCCATCTCCGGGGAGCGAAAGCTGAAGAATCCTGCGGTGGTCGCGATCTCCGAGGCTGCACGTCACGAGCTGTTCCTGGAGTGATCTCGGGCTACCTTTGCCGTGTGAAGCTGTATACGGACTGGACTCACTTCTATCGGCTGTTCACTCCGCCGGAGGACTACGCCGCGGAGGCGGCAGCCTATCGTGCGGGCTTCGAAGCCGCAGCGCCCAGCGCAAAGACTCTGCTCGAGCTGGGCGCGGGGGCTGGACACAACGCGGTTCACCTCAAGGGAGCCTACACCTGCACGCTGACTGATCTCTCGAGTGCCATGCTCGACCTCAGCCGCGAGCTGAACCCCGAGTGTGAGCACCTGGTTGGTGACATGCGGACCCTGCGCCTGGGTCGGGCCTTCGATCTGGTCTTCGTGCACGACGCGGTGATGTACATGCTCAGCGAGGCCGAGCTTGCTCAGGCGATCGCCACGGCCTTTGCGCACACGGCGCCGGGTGGAGCGGCGATCTTCGCTCCCGATTGCTTCGCCGAAGACTTCCGGGAGGAGACGCTGACCTGGGAGTCGGGTGACGCCGAGCGCCAGCTGCGCTGCACCGAGTGGGCTTGGGACCCCGATCCGAGCGACACGCGGTTCGCGGTGGAGTACGCGGTGCTGCTGCGTGAAGCGGGTGAGGTGCAGATGTTCCACGAGCATCAGGAGAACGGCGTCTTTCCCAGCAGCACCTGGCGGCGGCTACTGGAGCAGGCGGGGTATTCCGTCGAGACCCTCGAGCGACCCCTGGATGACGGTGAACGCGATCGCGTGTGGCTGTGCCGGCGACGCGCGTGATGCTCGTCGCCCTTGCCTGCTCTCTACCTCTTCGACGAAGATCGGCGCATCCGCCGGCCCAGAGCGTCGGCAATGACTCAAGTGGAGGGGCGATGGCGAGAGCGCAAGAAGTGGATGCGTGGTTTGGTGCCTACGACAACCCAATGAAGCCGGTGGTGCTGGCGATGCGGGAGGTGATCCTCGCTGCGGACCCGCGGATTGGTGAGTGCATCAAGTGGAAGTCACCGACCTTCGAGTATCGGGGCAACCTCGCGAGCTTCAATCCCCGAAGCAAGGCGCACGCAAGTCTGATGTTCCACAGCGGGGCGCAGATCCCAGGCTCATTCCCCAGCCTGGAGGGTAGCGGAGACGTCGCACGTTTCCTCAAGGTAGCGTCTTTGGATGCGCTCGACGGCGTGCAAGGTGAGCTGGAAGCCATCGTACGCGCCTGGTGCGACGCTCGCGACGGTGCAGCGAAGAAGGCTCCTGCCAAGAAGGCTCCTGCCAAGAAGGCTCCTGCCAAGAAGGCTCCTGCCAAGAAGGCTCCTGCCAAGAAGGCCCCGCCCAAGAAGGCTCCTGCCAAGAAGGCTCCTGCCAAGAAGGCCCCGGGCAAGGGCAAGAAGGCACCGATTCGGGCGCCGGGAAAGCGCACCGCGCCGGCGAAGGCCCCCCGCAAGCGCAGCCCCTCCGCCAAGATGTGAACGCTCGCGCGGCTAGATCCGGCTCAGCTGTCGCTGCAGCCAGTCGTCGCCTGCCAGGGGGACCACGCTGGAGTCTCCCCGCCACGCGGCGATCCCTACGGAAAGCACGCCGCGACTCACCAGCAGCACCAGGCGCGCGTCGTCCCCGCGTCGCAAGAGCCGCCCATCGATGCGGGCGCTGCCGCTCTTGCCGCGGACGATGCGTACGTCCTGGAGCTTGCTCGACAGGTTGGTCTGTACGACCAGGTCCAGCCCCCGGAGGCCAAACAGGCTCTTGGCAGTATCCGGGGCATCGAAATCGGCTGCCGTCTCCAGCGGTTGGGTGTCACTGAACTTCAGCTGCATGGGGCCGGAGCCGTGCAGCGTCTTCCACGCGAGCTGGTACTCGGTGGCGCGCAGGGCGGCGTCGAAGCTCCCGCTGCGTCGCGGGCCATTCGTGAGCTTCACGTCGCGCAGATCCAGGTTCAGACGGGAGAAAGCCAGGTCGTCGAAGGGGGCGCTGGCGCTGGCGCTAGCGGAGAACCAAGCGTCCGCGCTGACGCTCAAGCGGTCCGTCGCCAGCTCGAGTCCGGAGATCCGAACGTCTGTTTTTGCGCTGACTCGGGCGCCCTCGTAGTGAGCTTCGCCGTTGCCCTCGAGCGCTCCCTCGAGTGATCTCAGTGCGGTCGGCAAGGAGGGTCGGACAGCGCGCAGCTCGGCGATCGCGAGCCGCCTCAGGCTCAGGTCGCCTCGGTGGATGGTCAGCCGGTGCAGCGGCCCACGTGTCTCCACGTTCAACTCGAGCCGATCGATCCCGCCAACGGCTCGACCTGTCTGCTGCCGCGCTACCGCGAGGTCGGTCAGGGTCCAGGTCGAGAACGTAGACGTGCGGCGCTCGATCACGAACTCACTCGGCGCGGTCAGCGAGAGTTCGGCGACGCGCAGCTCGAGGCTCGGGCTTCGGTAGCTCAGGCGTGTGGCCTCGTCGAGCTCCAGGTTCCTCAGCCCCCCTTCGACAGTCAGCTCGCCCTCACCCCCACCCAGGCCAACGCGGTCGGGCAGGTAGAGATTCAAGCGCTCGAGCCGCTTCACCTGCGTGGCCAGGTCAACGTTGACCACCGCCTGCTCGAGCAAGCGCGGCGCGGCGCTTCCGCTAACGGAGGTGCGGGGCACCTCCAGCTGGAGCTTTCCCTGGAGTCTCTCGCTCAGGCGTCTGTCTCCAAGCCACACATCGGTCGCGCTGACGCTGACCTCGGTCGTGAAGAGCTCGAACGCGTCGAGGGGCTGCAGGTCGAAGGCCCCTTGGACCTTCAACTCGCCCTCGAGGCGAGCGTCGTCGACCCACACCTCCTGGAGCTCCAGTCGTTTGATCCCTAGGGCAACGCCCCACAGGTCGGAAGGTCGAGTCGTGCCGCTGGGGGCCTTGGGCGCGCTGAGATCCGGGAGGCGCGCCTCGCGCCGGGGCCCGCGATAGGCGGGGGCGAGACGCATCTGCAGCTTGGCGCCTTCGGCTTGCAGATCGTGCGCCTCGAAGCGTCGCTCAGCCAGCGCGAGCAGGTCCACCTGCAGGTCTCCGCGAGGGATCTCGAGGTCGAAGTGCACGGCCGAGTCGTGGATCTCCAGGTGCAGATCGCGGAACACCACCCTGCCAGGCCACGGGGAGTAGGCGTGACCGAGGGTCAGGCGCACGTCATCCGTGCCCTGACCGATGAGCAGGCCGAGCCCGCCGGTTCCGAGCAGCGCGTTGCTCAAGGACATCAGCCAGAACACGCCGCTAGCGACGCTGCCGACGAGGAGAAGCAGCGCGAAGCCCAGGCGCGACTCCCGGAGCCGGCGCAGGAGCCAGCGACCGCGAGACGTGCTGGAGTCAGGGGACATCGCGTTCTGCTCAGCACGAAACGTGCCGTGCGGAACCCGCGGCGCTCCGCGTCTTCGACGGATCGAAGCGTGACGCTGTGCCTCCGCGACCGTCGCCGCGGGTCGAAACGCCCCGCTCAGCCCGAGCCGAGCGCCTTGGCGCGCTCCAGGAGCAAGGCCCGCTCTCGATTGTTTCGTGCCAGAAACGCCGCACGCTCCAGCTCCCGCTTCGCCTCCTGGGTACGGCCCAGCTTGGCCAGCAAGTCGGCGCGCACCGCGGGCAGCAAATGATAGCGGCTGAGGGAGGGTTCCTGGGTGAGCTCATCCACCAGCTCGAGCGCCGCCGCGGGACCAAAGGCCATCGAGATGGCTACCGCGCGGTTGAGCTCGATCACCGGCGAGGGGACGAGCGAGGCGAGGCCATCGTAGAGCGCCACGATGCGCTCCCAGTCGGTATCTTCGGCTCGCTTGGCTACCGCGTGGCAAGCCGCGATGGCCGCCTGCAGCGTATACGGACCATAGCCCGGCGCGAGGGCTTGAGCCCGTTGCAAGGCGGCCAGGCCGCGGCGAATCAGCAGAGGATCCCAGCGGCTCCGGTCTTGCTCCAGGAGCAAGATGGGCTCACCCTGGGCATCGACGCGGGCGCGGCTGCGCGACGCTTGAAGCTCGAGTAACGCCACCAAGCCGTGGACTTCGCATTCCGTGGGGCAAAGCTGAGCGAGGGTGCGGGCGAGGCGCAGCGCTTCGTCGCACAGCTCGCTCCTCAGCCAGTCGTCGCCCGAGGTTGCGGCGTAGCCCTCGTTGAAGACCAGGTAGATCACCTCGAGCACCGAGTCGAGGCGCTGAGACAGCTCCTGGGCCGGTGGTAGCTCGAACGGTAGCTGGGCCGCCCCGAGCGTGCGCTTGGCGCGCACCAGGCGTTGCGCGAGGGTCGGCTCCGGTACGAGGTACGCGCGGGCGATCTCGTCCGTCGTCAGCCCCGCTACCAAGCGCAGGGTCAGCGCCACGCGGGCGTCGGTGTTGAGCACTGGATGGCAGGTGATGAAGATCAAACGCAGCACGTCGTCGCCGACTGCTTCGTCCAGATCTGCCTCATCGATGGCAGGCTCCGCCGTGTGCTTCAAGTCTGCGTGCTTGCGCTCCATCATTTCCGTGCGGCGAATTCCATCGATCGCGCGGCGCTTCGCGGTCGTGGTGAGCCAGGCTCCCGGGTTCTCCGGGATCCCTTGCTCAGGCCAGCGCTCCAGGGCGATCAACAGCGCTTCCTGCGCTAGATCTTCCGCCTGCGCGATGTCCCCGAGCATCCTCACCAGGCCGCCGATGACTCGGGCAGACTCGATGCGCCAGATGGCTTCGATGGCCTGATGGATGTCTCGGCTCACGGGTCAGCCGTCGCCTGGGAGGCCCGCCTCGCGAGCCGCCTGCTGAACGTCCTCGGGGAAGTCTCCCAGCTCCTGAACCTGACGCACTTCGATCACCTCGTCGTCGCCGCCGGGGCAGCGGCGCGCCCACTCGATCGCCTCTTCCCGAGACTTGACCTGGAGCATCCAGTAGCCGCCG
>JAUILJ010000514.1 GCA_030433055.1 Polyangia bacterium | reverse complement strand
CGATCGCGGCGTTGGTCCAGACCTCGAGGGTGAGCTTGTCGTAGTCCGTGATCTGCCCGACGCGGGCGTTGGTCACCGTGTAGTTGACCTTGCGGATGGGCGAGAAGATGGAGTCGATGGCGATGGTGCCGATCGGCATGCCCGGCGTCTTGTTGCGGTCGGCCGAGACGTAGCCGCGGCCCACGTTGATGGCGAGCTCTGCGGAGAAGCGGCCGCCCTTGGCGACGGTGCAGATGACGTGGTCGGGGTTGAGGATCTCAACCTGGTCGTTGACCTGAATGTCCCCCGCGCGAACCTCACAGGGCCCCTCCTTGTCGATACGGACAAGCTGGGTCTTGGCGGAGTGAGCCTTGACGACTACCTCCTTCAAGTTGAGCACGATGTCCGTCACGTCTTCGACGACGTCCGGCACCGAGGTGAACTCGTGAAGTGCCCCGTCGATCTTGACCGACGTGATGGCCGCGCCCTGAAGCGACGAGAGGAGCACACGACGAAGGCTGTTGCCCAGCGTGATGCCGAAGCCACGCTCAAGCGGCTCACACGTGAACTTGGCGTACGTGGACGTCGCGTTGTTCTGCTCTACGGGCACGGAACGCGGGCGGATGAGCTCGCGCCAGTTGCGTGCGATCAGGGTAGGCGTGGACATTCAGGTTCTCCGATCCGACAGGTGATCATCTACTGCGAAAGATTTGGGGCTCGGACCCCGTGGCGCTCTCCCCACACTTCGTGTGAGGCTGGGTGACTGCCTACGCAGTGCGCCTACTCCGAGCGGGCCGAGCAGCTTAGCGTTGCTCGACCCGGTCTTCAACATTTCCGCGGGTCAGACGCGGCGACGCTTGGGGGGGCGGCAGCCGTTGTGCGGAATGGGGGTCACATCGCGGATGAGCGTCACGCGCATCCCCACGTGCTGGAACGCGCGCAGAGCCGACTCGCGACCGGCGCCGGGGCCCTTCACGAAGATGGCGACCTGCTGCATCCCGAACTCTTGCGCCTTGCGGGCGGCCTGCTCGGCGGCGAGCTGGGCTGCGAAGGGCGTGCTCTTACGCGAACCCTTGAAGCCACGCGCACCCGAGGTGCACCAGGACACCACGTTGCCTTCGACATCCGTGATGGTGACGATGGTGTTGTTAAAGGTGCTCTGAATGTGGGCGATACCGCGGGTAACGGTTTTCTTCGCCTTCTTCTTCGCTTTAGTCTGCTTGGGCTTGGCCATAATAAAGTCCTATCAGCGCTTCCGGGCCATGGGGCCACGGCGCGGACCCTTGCGAGTGCGTGCGTTGGTATGGGTGCGCTGACCACGGACGGGCAAGCCACGACGGTGACGCAGGCCACGGTAGCAACCGAGGTCCATGAGCCGCTTGATGTGCATCGTGATCTCACGACGAAGGTCGCCTTCGACCTTGAAGTTTTGATCGATGCACTCACGGATCGCGCGGACGTCGTTCTCGTCGAGATCGTCCGCCTTCTTGTCGGTGGGGATGCCCGTGATCCGACAGATCTCGTGCGCGCGGTGATTACCGACTCCAAAAATGTATTGGAGTGCGATGACAGTGTGTTTGCGACCCGGAAGGTCTACGCCAGCGATACGTGCCATGGTCTAACCTCTGTTCAGCCCTGACGCTGCTTGTGGCGGGGGTTATCGCAAAGCACGCGTACGACGCCCTTGCGGCGTACAACCTTGCACTTGTCACAAATCTTCTTGACGCTGGGGCGAACCTTCATGGTGGTCCTTCAGTGGCCGCTCGGAAATCAAGCAAGCCGGGGTCGATGCTAGGTGATCAGAGCCGCTCTAAAATGCGGCCCCGCGTGGGGTCAAAAGGACTGGTTTCGACAGAAACCCTGTCCCCTGGAAGTAACTTGATAGTGATTCGTTTGGCTTGGGTGCTGAGGGCGGCGGTGATGTTCTCGCCGGACTCTAGCTTCACCCGAAAGAGCGCTTTGGGCAGTGTGGCCAAGATGACTCCCTCTTGAGGGTCGTCGGCGCGTCCGTCTGGATGCTGCTGGCCTTTACTCACGTGCTCTTTGGGGTGCTGTTCTTCTTCTGGTCGTGTGTCGCCGCCTACTTCGAAGCAATCGCGGCACGAATTCGGTCGGTCACCTCGGGCAACTCGCCTACTCCGTCTATCCTCACCACCACTCCCTTGGCATCGTAATGCTCAAGAACTGCGGAGGTTTTGGCCTGATACTCACTGTCGCGGGTGCGCACCTTTTCTTCGGTGTCGTCGGCCCGCTGGTAGATTTCCCCGCCGCAAGCCGTGCAAACGCCGTCCGAGGGGGGCGGATCATAGCGCAAGTGGTAGGTCTGTCCACACGACTTGCACACGCGACGCCCGGTGACGCGGTCGATGATGACGTTGAGGTCCACCTCGATGGCGACCACGCGATCGATCTTTCGCCCCAATTTCGCGAGGATAGCGTCTAGCGCCTCGGCCTGGGGAGCGGTCCTGGGGAAGCCATCAAAGATCGCACCTTTTGCGGCGGCGTCACTCGAGAGCACCTTCTCCATGAGCTCCAAGACCAGCTCGTCGGGAACGAGGAGGCCCTGCGTCATGTACTCGGCAAAGCGCTTGCCCAAGTCGGAACCGGACGCCCGCTCGGCGCGCATCATGTCGCCCGTGGAGAGCTGGGGGATACCGAGCTCTTCAATGAGGAGCTTGGCCTGCGTGCCCTTACCTGCGCCGGGCGGTCCAAAGAGGAGGAGATCCATCTGTTCAGCCCTTTCGTCCGCTGAGGCCACCCGAGGTGCCCGAGGCGAGCCCCTCGTAGTGCCGCGTGATGAGGTGGCTGTCCACCTGCATCGCAAAATCGAGCGCGACGCCCACAACAATCATCAGCGAGGTGCCACCCAGATAGAAAGGCACCTGCCACTTGGCCTGCAGCAACGTCGGGACGGTGCAGACGGCCGTGATGTAGATCGCTCCGCCGACCGTGATGCGCGAGAGCACGTAGTCGATGTACTCGGCCGTCGCCTTGCCAGGCCGGACGCCGGGGACAAACGCGTTCTGCTTGCGCAGGTTCTCCGCCATGTCCACAGGCTGCACGGTGATGGCAGTGTAGAAGAAGGTGAAGAAGATGGTCATGACCGCGAACACCACCATGTAGATCCACATGTTGGGGCCCTGCGGGTTGAGCTTGTCGTTGAGCCACTGCATGCCCGGCACGCCGCTCTGAGCGAGCGTCATCGGAATCATGAGCAAGGAAGAGGTGAAGATGGGCGGGATCACGCCGGCCATGTTCACGCGTAGCGGCAGGTGGCTCTCCGCGCCGCCGAACATCTTCTGACCCACCATGCGCTTGGCGTACGTGATGGGAACCTGGCGCTGGGCGCGCTCGAAGAAGACGATGATGGCGGTGACACCCAGGGCGACGCCGAGGATGAGGAGGAGGTCGACGGGCTTGATCTGACCGATCTGCACCTGTTGCGCCGTCAGCGCGAGGGCGTCGGGCAGGTTGGCCACGATGCCCGCGAAGATGATGAGCGAGATGCCGTTGCCGATGCCGCGCTCGGTGATCTGCTCACCCAGCCACATCAAGAAGGCCGTGCCCGTCGTCAGCGACAAGACGGTGATGGCGCGGAAGGCCCAACCCGGCGTGTTGACGATGTCGCCAGCCTGCGACGCGCCGCTGTTGAGCGACTCGAGGAAGAGCGCGATGCCGATGCCCTGCGCCAAGCTCAGGCCGATCGTGCCGTAGCGAGTGTACTGGTTGATCTTGCGCTGGCCGGCCTCGCCCTCCTTACGGAGCTCTTCGAGGGGCTTCACCACCACGCCTAGGAGCGAGATGATGATGCTCGCCGAGACGTAGGGCATGATGTTGAGGGCGAAGATCGACATCTGCTCAAGGGCGCCGCCCGAGAACAGGTTGAACATGCCCAAGAAGCCATTGCTCGAGCTGTTGACGTACTCGCGCATCGCGTTGCGATTCACCCCAGGGGTGGTCACAAAGATGCCGACACGATAGACGGCCAGCATCCCCAACGTGAAGAGGATGCGGCGCCTAAGCTCGGGAATCTTGAAGATGTTCGCGATGACGTTCATCAACCTACCATTGGCCACGAGGCCACTCGACAAAGGAATCCGACCAGGAACAGAGCGGGAGACAAAGAAAGCAGAGTACGGGAACAGAACCTACAAGGAACAAAAGAGGAAGCCCCGGGCACACAAAGCACCCAGGACTCGGGCGATCAGGCGCCCAGAACCTCTACCGTACCACCAGCCGCTTCGACCTTGGTCTTGGCGCCCGCGCTGACAGCGTGCACCTTGATTGTCAGCACCTTGTCGATCTCACCGTTGCCGAGGAGCTTGATGCCGTCGAACTTACCACTGACGAGGCGAGCCGCACGCAGCGCGGCTTCGTCCACCACCGCGTTCGCGTCGAAGCGAGCGAGGTCGCGCACGTTGACCGTGGCGTAGTTCGTAGCGAAGAGGTTGTGAAACCCACGCTTCGGAAGGCGACGGTAGAGGGGCATCTGACCACCCTCGAAACCGAGCTTCTGGAAGTTACCGGGCGAGCGGGCCTTCTGACCCTTCATGCCCTTACCGGCGGTCTTGCCGAGCTTACCGATACCACGACCCTTGCGCTTCTTCTTCTTGACAGCGCCAATCGGGGCGCGAAGCCTCGAAAGAATGGGGACGTCCGTCTCCGGAGCCGACTCTTGGTTATCTTCAGCCATTGCTCTCCTCCACCGTCACAAGGTGAAGTACCTTCTTGATCATCCCACGGAATTCCGGGGTATTCGCGACCGTCACTTCGGAGTTCATGCCACGCAGGCCGAGCCCCTTGAGAATCCGGCGCTGCTTGTCGGGGCGTCCAATGACGCTCTTGACGAGTTTCACCTTGATTGTCATGGCGTCACCACCTGCTCCGGCGTCTTTCCTCGACGCGCGGCCACCATGGCGGCCGACTCGAGGTCACGCAATGCGGCGATGGTCGCGTGCACCACGTTGTGCTGGTTGGCGGTGCCGAGGATCTTGGCCAGGACGTCCTTGACGCCAGCCACCTCAAGCACCGGGCGCATGGCGCCACCGGCGATAACACCCGTTCCGGCGGAAGCCGGGCGGAGCATCACCTTGCCCGCTCCGTCGTGACCGATCGTGCGATGCGGGAGGGTCCCGTTCACGAGCGGCACGCGGAACATGTTCTTGCGAGCGCGCTCGGTACCCTTACGGATAGCCTCGGGCACTTCGTTGGCCTTGCCGAGGCCGACGCCAACATGTCCGTGGTGGTCACCGACCACGACGAGCGCGCTGAAGCTGAAGCGACGACCGCCCTTGACGACCTTGGCGACGCGATTGATATGAATGACCCGTTCCTCGATTTCGTTCTCGAGGTCCTTGGGGTCGATGATGTCGTGATGGGGCATGACGATCCTCAGAAGTTCAGGCCGGCCGCGCGAGCCGCTTCGGCTAGGGCCTTGACCCGACCGTGATAGATGAAGCCGTTGCGGTCAAAGACCACACTCTCGATGCCCTTCGCCTTGCAGGCGTTGGCCACCGCTGTACCCACGGACTTGGCACGGTCGGTCTTGGTTCCCTCGGCGCCGACCGACTTCTGCAAGTCGCTGGCGGAGGCCAGGGTCACACCGGCGACGTCGTCGATGGCCTGGGCGTAGATGTGGCTTCCGCTGCGGAACACGCTCAGGCGCGGACGCTCGGCGGTGCCGGAGATCTTCTTGCGGATGCGGAGCTTGCGCTTGGCGCGCCCCTTGGCGGACTTCAGCATAACGTGCTCCTCACTTCTTACCGGACTTGCCGGCCTTCTGACGAATCTGCTCGCCGACATAGCGGACGCCCTTGCCGTTGTACGGCTCGGGAGGACGCTTGCTGCGAATGTGGGCGGCGATCTGACCGACGAGCTCTTTGCTCGAGGCCTCGATGTGAACGCGGGGGTACTTGACGCCCGCTTCGTCTCGCTGCTCGATCTTGACGTCCACCTCGGGCGGGATCTTGATGACGGGCTGGTGCGAGAGACCGACCGTCATCTTGAGCTCGCCGTCGGCGAACTCAGCGCGGTAACCGACACCACGGAAGTCGAGCGAGCGAACGAAGCCGTTCGTGACGCCCTCCACCATGTTGGCGAGCAGGGCGCGCGAGAGCCCCTGGAACTGCAGACCGGGCTGACCGACCTTCTCGGCCGGGCGCACGAGGAGCTCATTGCCCTCCTGCGACACTACGACCTCGGGGCGGAAGGTGCG
>JAUILJ010000513.1 GCA_030433055.1 Polyangia bacterium | reverse complement strand
CTCAGCCCCTGGGGCGCGCGGGCTCCAGCCCCCTGGTGGTTGGACCACAACACGGCGTTGCCAAAGCGTGTTCCCGCTGGACGTTGGGTCTGGGTGGCCTGCTAAAGCCGATGCGTGGCGCCTCTCCCCCGAACCCGACTTCAAGGCGACCGGCAGCGCGATGCAGTCAGGCGCGATGCAGTCAAGCGCGGTGCAGTCAAGCGCGGTGCAGTCAGGCGCGGTGCAGTCAAGCGCGAGGAGCTCGGGCAGCAACCAGGCTTGAGCGTGATCGTGCCCACTCTGAACGAAGCCAAGCGGATCGGGACGTTGCTCGAATGGCTGGGGCGACTCAACGGCGTCAGCGAGGTGATCGTCAGTGACGGCGGGAGCAGCGACGGTACCCAGGAGCTCGCGCGGCGCAGCTCGTTTGCGGGGTCGATTCGGGTCGTCGACGGCGCCGCCGGGCGGGCAGGTCAGCTCAATCGTGGAGCGGCTCAAGCCTCGGGGAGTCTGCTACTCTTTATCCATGCGGATTGTTTGCCGCCGCGAGACAGCGCCTACTGGATCCATCGCACGCTCAAGGAACCTGGCGTCGTAGCCGGTGCATTCAGGACCTGGCACATCGAGGACGCGAGACTCGATGGGCCAACCGCTGGTTCGCCGGCGTGGTGGCTCCACCTGGCGGATCTGCGCTCCCGCTACACCGCGTTGCCCTACGGAGATCAGGGCCTGTTTCTGACCCGGGAGCAGTTCGAGCGCGCGGGAGGCTACCCACAGCAGCCGCTGATGGAGGACCTCGAGTTCTCCCGTCGGCTCCGCCGCCTTGGACGTATCCGCACGGTACCCAGTCGCATTCTGGTCAGTGGCCGGCGCTTCCTGGCGCATCCATTCAGGGATACGCTGCTCGTGAACCTCTTCCCCGCGCTCTACGCCGCAGGGGTCCCTGCGAGCAGACTCGCGGCCTGGTATCAGCACACGCGCTAGAAGAGAGGCTTCAACCCTTCGCGGCCCACTCGGGCCTGACGATTTCCTGGATCCCGATCAGCTCGAGGCCGTATGCGTCGAGACCGACCAACTTCTGGATCGAGTTGGACAGCACCTTGAGCTTGCCAACGCCGCAATCCGCGAGGATCTGGCAACCGATGCCGAGGTCTCGGAACTCCGGCTTTACCTCGCTCGTACTGCGCTGACGGGGACGCGGGTCCCGCTCCTTGAGCGCGTACCGACGTACGGCGTCGAAGCGCCCCATCTCCGATCCACCCAGATAGACCACCACGCCGACGCCTGCCTTCGCGATGGCCTCCAAGGAGCCGTGTAGCTGCCAGCCGCAGTCGCAGTCGCGCCCGCGGAACACATCGCCAATCAGGCACTCGTGCTGAACCCGAACCGGAACGGGCTCAACCGCCTTTGCCGGGTCCCCGTTGATGAGCACGAGGTGTTCAGCGCCGTCGACGACACCACGATAGACACGGAGCTTGAAGTCATCGCCGTATGCACACGGAAATGGAGTTTCCGTGAGGAGTTCCACGAGCTTGTCGCGCTTGAACCGATAGTCGATCAGGTCTGCGATGCTGCAGACGAGCAGGTTGTGTTCCTGGGCGAAGCGCTCCAGATCCGGCAGGCGCGCCATGGTGCCGTCGTCGTTCAAGATCTCGCAAATCACCGCCGATGGCTGCAAACCGGCCAGGCGCGAGAAGTCGACCGAGCCCTCTGTCTGGCCGGTCCGCACCAGAACTCCGCCTGGGCGCGCACGCAGCGGAAAGACGTGACCGGGCACCACGATATCCTCGGGGTTCGCGTGATCCGCGATGGCGACCTGGATGGTGCGTGCACGGTCCTGAGCAGAGATCCCAGTGGTCACGCCGGTGCGCGCCTCGATGCTGACGGTGAACGCCGTTTCGAAGGGCGACGAGTTGTTCTCCACCATCATCGGCAGCTCGAGCTTCTTGAGCTGCTCGTCGGTGAGAGACAGGCAGATGAGCCCGCGACCGTACTTCGCCATGAAGTTGATGGCCTCGGGCGTGCACTTCTCCGCGGCGATCACCAGATCGCCTTCGTTCTCCCGATCCTCGTCGTCGACCAGGATGATCATCTCGCCGCGGGCGATGGCTTCGATTCCGGCTTCTACGCTTGCAAGTGCCATGGGTCGCGGGAGCCTACTTTCCAGGCTCCCCTTCGACAATCAATCCCGCCGCAGATCGAGGCTGCAGCGCTGCAGCGCGCGAAGTTCAGGTCTGCTCGTACATCTCTGCGGAGGCTCCGTCGGGACCATCCGGCGCCGGCGTCAGGCTCCCCAGCCTGCCCCCCGCGCCGCCCTTGCCGCCAACCCCGACGCTGAATGTGCAGCTGTTCGTCTCCGCCGGCTTGGTACCGCCATAGACGAGACCATAGGACGGCCCACCGGGGCCGCCGGCCCCAGAACCTCCGTTGCCCCCGCGACCGCCTTTGCCACCCTTCCCGGCCTCTCCGACCCCGGGCGCAATCGCCCCACCAGGCCCGCCTTCGCCCCCAGTACCGCCGGTCGCACCATCTCCCCCAGCACCGCCAGCGCCACCAGCTGCAGATTCCAGAACACAATCAGTGACCGTCACGGTGCTCTGCCATACGAGCAGCGCGATCGACGCGTGTCCACCCTCGCCACCAGCACCGTGTCCCCCACCGCAACCGCCCATGCCTCCAGCGCCGCCGCTCGCGCCAATACATGTCGCCGCGTTCCCTGCGCTCGCGCCACCACCGCCTCCGCCTTGGCCAACGTGTCCGTCTAGACCCGCCCCGGAAACGGGCGGATCATAGCCATCCTGATGGAACGTGCCTACCGGGCCAACGGGCGATCCATTGGCGCCGTCTTCTCCCTGAGCGCCTTGCGTACCGCTCGTCGCGTCGACGCCAAAGACACTTGCTGCCGCTCCGCCGTTCGCGTTTCCTCCACTTGGAACAACGTCCATCTTCGGCTCGCCATCTAGACCATCCGTCGAAGCCTGGTTCTTCCGCGCGGTACCACCCTCACCCCCCAAAGAGCCACAAGAACTGGGGTTCGCCCACGCTCCACCAACCTGAGATGCCGGCGCTGCGGTGCAAAGCGCGGCCGCGCCTCGCTGGCCATCGCCCGGCGCTGGCCCGGGATCCCCGACCAGGCCACTGACCCCGGGTGTACCGTCCGCGCCCTTGCCCGCGATGAAGGTCACGCGCTTGAACAGCACGCCCTCGCTGTCCTTGACCAGCGCGCCGATGCTCGAGGTCTGATCCTGGTCCACCGCACGGAAACTGAAGTCCTCGACTCTCAGGCCACCCTTCACGCTGTTGACGAAGAGCGCAGCGGAGCCCCCGACCACCGCCGTGGGTTTTTCGCCATCGTAGGCCCAGCTGTCGCAGTCGAAGCCACCATACATCTGGCTACCGCTCAAGCCATCGTCGATCACCAGCAGGTCGCCATTGGGGATGAAGTCGCCACCCGAGCTGCAAGCGTACACGCGTTTCCCCGCGGTATATGCGGCGCTGAGCGCCGCCTCGAGCGTCGCGTAGGGTGCGTCACGTGAGCCGTCCGCTGTGGTGTCATCGCCTGCGGGAGAGACGAACACTCCGTAGTCCTCGGTGACCACGCAACTATCTTCGGAGGGCGTTGCCGCGCCGCTACATCCGCCTCCGCTACCCGCCGTTCCGCCGGCACTTGCGGTGCCTCCAACGCCGCCGGTGCCTCCCGTGCCCCCGGTCGTGCCGCCGGTGCCACCGTTCTCGGTCCCCGCGGACCCGCCCATCCCACCAGCGCCACCGGTCTCCTCGGCCCCGGTGAACTCCGCCGTACAACCCGCACCCAGTGCGAGAGCTCCGGCAAAGGACGTGAACAAAGCAAGTCGAAGCATCCTCATGGCCACCTCACTGCTGCGGTGAACACCGCAGCCCGTTCAATCGCGCAGACTCTAAGCGCAAGCGCACCGCCAGGCGGAGCACCCAATGCCCCGCGCTTGGCACCACCCTCATGCTCATGAAATACGCCAGCTGCGCCAGACGCGCCAATTGTTCGGAGGAGCAGCCCCCCGAGCGAGGAGTGAGCGCTTACCGAAGTCGTCGACTCCGAGTGCTCGACTTCCCTACACCTCAAGACATCAGCCACCCGATCGAGGACCCGAGCGGCGACCGAGTTCAGCGAAGCAATGAAGCGCACAGATCCTGGAAGCAACTGCTCCAGCTGGGGCTGTTCGAGGCACTGAGGCATATTGGGCACGAGGCGAAAGAGGCCCAGCTCACGAGTTGAAACGCAGACTGCGACGACGATTCGCCTTCCCTCGGGCTACGGCCATGCGCCCGAATCCTTCCTTCCGCTCAAACTCGCGTTCGACCATCACGCGACCAGGCGTGCACTTATAGCGCTAAACCCGAGTCGACCGTCTTTCCGCACGAAACCAACGGCGACGGATGGGGAAGAGGATCAGCGCGAAGGCTGCCCACCAGGCGGAGCGAGAACTCTTGGAGTCAGACGTACGGCATCCGCACCCCGAGTCGCTCTCCGTCGTCTCTCCGCGCCCGATCAAAGCGCCTCCGTTACCGCTGCTCGTTCCAGCCGCAGCGCCCATGCCCGTGCCACCACTCGCGCTGGAGCCTCCGAACGATGTGCCACCGATGCCGATGGTTCCGCTGCCTCCGCTGCTAGCGCCCCCGGCGCCACCGCTAGCGTTCTCGTCAGGCACACAGCCGCCGGCTTCACACTTCTGGCCTGCAGGGCACTGGGCTCCGTCGCAGTCATCCACGCAGTTGCCGTCCACACAGTGGGTACCCGCGTCACAGGTCACCGTTTCGCACGCGCTCTGTACGCAGGCAGAAGTGACCTGACTGCACGCCTGCCCGGCACCGCAGCCCGTGCAGCCACAACCGAGCACGCACACGCCCACGCCAGGGTCACAGTAGTAGTCGCTCTCGCAGGTCACTCCCTCGCAAGGGTCGACGCAGGCTCCTTGCCGGCATGTCTTTCCGTGAGGACACACTACGCCGTCACAAGGTGCTTTGCACTCGCCCCGGACGCAGATCTTGCCCGCGTCGCAGGTCTTCCCCACGCACGCCGTGTCGATACACAGGTCGTTCTCGCAGGTGAAACCGGTTGGGCACTTGAACTCACCGCCGTTGCAGGAGGGTCGACACACCCCGCGGTCGCAGACCAGACCTGAGTCACAGAGGTCGCCTTCGTCCGTCTCACCGTTGCAGTCGTCGTCGATCGCGTTGCAGGTCTCGGTCGTCGGCTGCTCGTTCTGGAGGCACTGCACGGCACCATTCACACATTGAGTGGTGCCGAAGGCGCACTTGCCGATAGCTCCCGTGTCGCAGGGCTGGCCTCCCCCCGAGCAGCGGATCCCCTGGACTCTCATCAGGAGATCCTCGAAGTCGTTGTCTCCCCCGGAGAACAGGTCCTCCCAGCCGAAGTAGAACGCCGGATCCAAGTCCGCGCGCGTCGTGTTCATGATCAGCAGGTGGATCCAGTTGCTGGGATTGCCCGGGACGTTGTCGTCGTTGTAGCGATCCTCCGAGTAGTAGAAGTACCCGATGGTGCCGGAGATATCCCCCCAGTTCGCGCAGTTGCCCGACTTGCCCTGGGTCGTCGCCTGGAAGAAGCCGATCTCCCCGCCGAGGTAGCGAGAGTCCGAACGGACATCGAGCGTCTTCACCGTTCCCACACCGTCGTTGCAACCGATGAACTCGTAGAGTTCTTGAGGAGTGGGCTTGGCCCCGGTCACGTTGTACCAGCCGAATGAGTTCTTCTGCGAGCCGCCGCGCGCTAGCACAGTGAAGGTCAAGGAGCACTGCGGGGTGAAGGTCTGAGGAGTGATGGCCGCGTCGGTGACGGGATTGATGCTCTCACCTTCTGCATTCAAGTAGGTGACCAGATTGTTTCCGACCGGAACCACGGTACCGTCAGGTTGCTGCAGCGCGAGCGCGGCGCCGGGGCAAAGCAGCGACGAAAGACCCAGAGCACCAGCAAGCAAGTGGGGAGAGGAGAAGCGCGCCATAGAGCTAGGGTACCGGGCGGCCGACGGAGAACCAACCTGCATTCCAGCCACAGCGCGGCCTGGCGCTGTCGGTGCAACCGTCCGAACGGTTGGCGAACCCCAGGACTCGATGCGTTGCGTCACTCGGCGGCGGCTTCGAACACCCGGAGCTCGATACGCAGAGAGGCCTGCTCTCGTCTGAGCAGGCCTCTCGGTGGGCGGACACGGGCTCGAACCGT
>JAUILJ010000512.1 GCA_030433055.1 Polyangia bacterium | reverse complement strand
TCGGTGTGGCGCGAGACGAGGCGTTCAGCTTCTACTACCCGGAGAACCTGCGCAGGCTCGAGGAGCAGGGCGCGACGCTGGTCTACTTCTCACCCCTGGAGGGGGAGCTGCCCGCGGTCGATGGGGTGTACCTCGGTGGTGGCTACCCGGAGCTCCACGCTGCGCGCCTGGCCGCGAACCAGCCCATGCTGGACGGATTGCGTTCGCACTTCCTCGAGGATAAGCCGATCTACGCGGAGTGTGGTGGGTTGATCTACTGCTGCGAGAGCCTGCTCGACGCGGCGGGCGTCACCCACCCGCTGCTCGGCTTGCTGCCCGCCACAGCGAAGCTGTGCGACCGCCTGCAAGCGATTGGCTACTGCGAGCTGGAACTGACGGAGGAGTGCTGCGTGGGGCTACCCGGGCAGCGCATCCGGGGACACCAGTTTAGGCACTCGCAGCTCCGCTGGCGTGGCGACGAGGTGCAGGGCGCGGTGCGACGGACCGCTCGGCTTATAAATCCTCAAGGAAAACTATTGGGGGAAGAGGGGTTTGCCACGAGGGAACTCTTCGCTAGCTACGTGCATCAGCACTGGGGGCGGCACCCCGAGGCAGCGGCCCGTTTCGTGACTCGTGCGTCGAAGGTCGCCGCTGCGCCCTGAGCAGCTGGGTTGGTCAGACCAGTTGGGCGTGCGTGGCGGGACGTGCACACCGGGCGTGTTTCGACGTGAAGTACCCATGAATCCGAGATGTTACGTCCAGCCGCCGAGGCCTGTCAGGCGGCGTGCCAGAGACTCGGGCTGGGGTCGATGGCGCCCGAAAACGTGAGCGATTTGCGCGTAGACATTCCGGGCCTGAGAGCGCGTCGCGCGGCATGCTAGCGTCCAGATCGTGCGCATCAGCTTGGAGCGCTTTCACCCGGTTCGCCGCTCGTTGAGGCGTCGTGCGCTGTGGCTCATTGGCCTCGGCGTGCCTGGCGTTGTGTTCGCGAGCTTCTGGGTATTGCTCGCGGTGCTGATGTTCATCTGGGGCGCTCAAGACAACCCATGGGAGGATCGCGCGGTAGCGACCATCCTCTTCGTGTTCGGTCTGCTCCCGCTGTCCATCACTGGTTTCATGCTCTGGCGCGGACTGGCGAACTGGGCGCGAGCCGGGCACTACGAACGGCTCATCGCGATCGCCGAGCAGAACCCGGGGAGCAGCGTGGTGACCGCAGCGCGGATACTCGGGATGCCGGCCAAGCGCGTTACCTCGCTGGCGCTGCAGGGCGCGACTCACGGGTTCATCACGGACATGGATCAAGGCGAGCTGTGGCTCGTTGGGCATGAGGCGCCTGACTCTGACGAGGACCTCTCGATTCCGGGGGAAGACAGCAGCGGTATCGGTCCGCGCAAGCACGTGCTGGGAAGCGATGTGCTGGCGCAGCACCAGGCGCAGGAGCAAGGCGCGAACGCGGGGGGGAGCATGGTGGGCGCGCTGCTCGGTGGCACCTATCGCATGGGGCAGCTGATCGGAGCCGGTGCGATGGGGGACGTCTACTCCGCCACGCACCTGCGCACGGGGCGTCGCTACGCCGTGAAGACCATTCGTCGTGATCTGCGAGTCAGCGAGGACGCCCAGCGGCGCTTCGAACGTGAGGCGCTGGCGGTCAATCGCATCGGGCACCCCGGCATCGTCGCGGTGCACGACTTCGACCGCGCGGCGGACGGCACGCTGTTCATGGTGATGGATCACCTCGAAGGGGAAACCCTCGAGGCGCGGCTGCAGCGGGTTGGGAAGCTGAGCTGGGAAGAGACCCAGCGCTTCGCGCTGGATCTCGCTTCGGCGCTCTCGGCAGCCCACGAAGAGCGCCTGATTCACCGTGATCTGAAGCCAGCCAACGTGTTCATTCGCCGCGAAGCCGAGGGCCTCGAGCGCGCGGTGATCTTGGACTTTGGCCTCGCCAAGCCTATCGACGATGCCGTTACCTCGCGGATCACAGCCACCGGGGCCGCGGTGGGCACTCCAATGTACATGTCGCCGGAGCAGGCGCGGGGTGAAGCGGTCGACCAGCGCAGCGATATTTATGGCCTGTGCGCGGTGATCTACGAGATGGCGACCGGCGCACCGCCGTTCATGGATCAAACCCTGGCCAGCGTGTACGCCCGCTTGCTCACTGAGCCTGCGGCGCCCGCGAGCTCGCTCCTGGGGAGCGAGTGCCCGACAGGTTTGGATGACGTGCTCGCGCGGGGCCTGGCGAAGCAGCCAGCAGATCGCTTCGCCAGTGTGCATGAGCTGGCCGCGGCGCTGGGCGCGGTGCGTGGTGCTGATAGTGCGCTCAGGACTGCCTAGCGACTCGAGCCGCGGTGAGCTCGAAGCGGTGCTCGCAGGCGCGGCGTGGCGCGCGCTTGGGCTGTGGGGCACGGCGGGAGTTGGCAAGTCCTTCTTGGCGCGAAAGGCGTTTCCGCGGGATAGTGAAGAGCGCTGGATCCACGTTGGGCTAGAGGCTGCCCACGATGGGGTCAGCGCCGCACGGCTGCTCATGGAGGCGCTGCACCCGGGGTCGCTGAGCGGCGCAGAGCAGGTGCCTGAACTCGCGCGCTTGCTCAACGCCGAGGCTCCCCTCGGGCTGGTGCTGGATGATGCTGACGGCGTCGCGGGCTGGATGGCTGAGGTGGTGGGCGAGTTGCTCGACCGCGTTCCTGATCTACGCGTCGTGATCACCCAGCGGGAGCGCCCTGACCACCTGCTCGAGGGCCTACCCAGCGCACGTGTGATCGAGGTGGCTCCGCTGACAGAGGACGCCGCGCGGGCATTGTTTGGGGAGCTGGCGGCGCGCCTGGGTGTGCAGGTGCCCCAAGCACACGGGCCTTTCGTTGGGCAGTTGTGTCACGAGCTCGGCGGGCTCCCGCTGGCTCTCGAGCTGGCCGCCGCGCGCCTCGACGTGTTGCCGGTTCCGGCGCTCCTGCATCGCATCCGCTCACAAGGAATGCAGCTCGGTCAGGGGAACAAGGCGGGGCGCCACGTCTCGCTGGAGGCGGTTCTTGTTTCCTCGTGGCAAGGGTTGCAGCCAGAGCTACAGGCCTTGCTGATGGTGCTTGCCTGGCCAAGCGCAGGCGCCAACCTCGAAGAGCTGGAAGCCGTGCTGGAGGCGCTGGGAGCTGGCCATGGTCTCCCCGCAGCCGGGGACGCACTCGAGCTGTTCGCGGCGCTGCGTCGGCGCGCCTGGCTCTTGCGTGACGCGGAGCGCCTGCTCCTCTCGCCTCCGCTGCGCCGCTTCGTGCTGACGCGGACTCCCAGCGAGCAAGCACAGCGCATCGAGCTGGCGTGGGCGGAGCACTACGCGAGCGAGGGCGACGGCGTACAGGTCGAGAACCTGTACGCCGTGCTCGAGCGGGCGAGCGGCGCACCTCAGCTGTCCACCCGCTACGCCGACGCCGCGCTCAGGCTGATCTCTCGTGGCTTTGCGCAGCCGCTCGAGCTCGGTGGCGAGCTGAGTCCGGGGTTGGAGCGCGTGCTGTCCAAGGTGATCGAGCGCTCGCACTCGAGCGGCGCTTCACTGCCACTGATCTGCGAGGCGATGGCGCTGCAGGCGAAGGCGCAGCTCGCACGCGGGGAGCCCAAGGGCGCTTCGGCGCTCGCGTTGCGCGCGTTGGATTTTGCGCGGCGGGCGGCTCGGAGCGATCTCGAGCTCCTGTCGCTGCTCGTGCTCTCGACGGCGCTCGCGGAGACGGGGCAGCTCAAAGACGCGCGGAGTACGCTCGAGCGCGCGCGGGATCTGGTTGGCCCCGGCACCGATCCGTGGCGGTCTCTGGAGCTTGCAGAGGCCTACCGCGCGCTCCAGGAGCTGGACGCCGCGCGCGTGCAAGGCGAGCGGTGCCTGGCGCGCATACCGGTCGAGGCCACGAGCCTCGACCTGTGTCGCGCGGCGGCACGACTCCTGCTGGCCGACGTGTGTGCCGACCTGAGCGACGACGCGGGCATGGCCGACCAGTTGCGAGGCGCCGAGGAGCTGATCCGCGGGGCACGGAGTGTCGCAGCGGGCCCGCTTCAGCTCGCCCATGGCCTGTCCCTGCGGCTCGGCTACTTGCGGGGGCGGGAAGCGCTCCATGGTCAGCGACTGGCGGTCGCTGAGGGCTACTTCTCAGAGGCCGCGAGTGGGTTTTCACGGCAGGGCTCGACGCGCAGAGCCGCGCTCGCTCGCTACCACCTGGGCATCACCCGCAGGGAGCGAGGGCAGGCTGGCGCTGCCTTCGTCGAGCTGGAGCTGGCGATGGCGCAGTTGCCTGCGGGGAGTCGAGCCTGGTCGTTCTGCGCACTGCACCTGGCGCAGCTCGAGCGTGAGGCCCGAGCCGAGTCCCGCGCGTTGCGCCTATTTGGGCAGGTCCGAGAGCAGGCGCAGCGGGTGGGGCTCGAGGAGCTGGCGGACCTGGCGGGTGCGCTGTCTCGGGGTGGGCCGAGTCCGTTTGCCGCGGAGCACAGCCTGCGAGAGCTCGACCTCCGGGTGCTCGAGCGCTGCGCCTCGCGGCGCCAGACGCAGTCTCTGCGATCCGAGCCCGACAGCTGGTTGGTTGCGCGCGACGGCTCGTGGTTCCGACCTCCCGGTGGTGAGCAGATCCCACTCGGAAAACGCAAGGCGCTCAGCTCGATCTTGGGCGCGCTCGCGGAAGCCCGTGAGGCGGGGGCGGGGTGTAGACGGGCTCAGCTGATCGACGCGGGATGGCCCGGTGAGCGCATCCTGGAGGCCGCGGCGACGCAGCGCCTGCGTGTGGCCCTCTCGACGTTGCGCAAGCTCGGCCTCGAACCGTTGATCCGTACGCTGGACGACGGCTACGCCCTGGGCAGTGACGTGCCGGTTGCGCGGGTCTGAGCCCGCTTTGATCGGCGTCTCCCCAGCTGGCTGAGGAGCGGAGACAGATTCCCTAACCCCATGAAAATACGGGGGAACCTGCGTGTCCTCTCCGGGCGTGGCGGAGCTTTGATCCGCTTTGATGGGAGTTTAGCCGGGGGCGGTCGGTAGATGGCGATGAACCCACGACGGGGGCGGAGCCGAGAAGCGCGGCGCTGCCTGCCCGTGCCGCAAGCCTATGCCTGCGGTTGAATAAATTACCACAGGGAAATTGTTCGAAAGAGCACGAGCCGCGCGGTCTGACGCGGGGCTCGAGAGGAGAATTCAAAATGGGAAGCATCGCAGCCATCATCGTTGGAATCGGAATCATCGTCGTCATCTTCGGGGCCATGCAGAAGTACAAGGCGGGTCGCCTGGCCAAGGCTCCCTTCGTCTCGACAGGGGACGCCGCCACCAAGGGCGCTCAGCTCGCCGGGGCGAGGGGCGCGATCAGCACGCAGGGCAGCGTCGTCGTGCAGCAGCCGCTGCGCTCGCCAGTGACAGGGACCGAGTGCCTGTACTACGAGCTCAAGGTGGTGGGTGAGTGGAAGGACGGCGATAGCACCAAGAGCAAGGACTACGTCGACGAAAAGGCGTGCGCGGAGTTCTTCGTGAATGACGGCTCCGGGGCCGTGCGGGTTGACGCCAGCCAGGGAGGGGACTTCGATCCATTCAGCAAGACCTTCGAGGAAACGAAGAAGGAAGGTTTCCTTGCGGATTTGAAAGGTGCGGTGGGCAAGGGCGAGCCGATTCAGTTTGGTCACTACGCCTTCGTCAACCCCACGCTCTCCAAGGCCAACAAGTTCACCTGTATCGAGCGCGTGATGCCGCTGCAGACCAGCCTCTACGTCTGTGGCCGCAACGAGGGAGCGCTCATCACCAGCCCCAAGTTCGCGTCGCTGGTCATGAGCTCCAAGAGCCGGGACGAGCTGATGGGCAGCGCCGCGAAGACCGCGAAGCTGTGCTTGATGGGAGGAGCTGCCGCCGCCGCTGCCGGCACGCTGCTGGGCGTCATCTCCAGCTTGATTGGGTGAGAGTCGCTCGATGGAGCTCAGCCTCGCGAGCCGCTCCCGAGTTTGGGAGGGGGCGAGCGAGGTTGGGTTCGTCGGGGGCAGCGTTGGCGGGAGGTGGCGGTTCTGGCCGCGCCCTGCGCAGGCTCGGTGGGTGGACCTCTGCCTCGACCTGGGCACCGACCAGCACGGCGAGGGCCGAGAGATAGAACCAGAGGAAGAGACCGATCGCGCCGGCCAGCGCGCCGTAGGTTCGGCCGAAGGAGCTCATGTGAGCCAGGAACGTGGACAAACCGATCGATGCGACCAACCAGAGCAGCGTGCCCACGATTGCCGCGGGGATCACA
>JAUILJ010000511.1 GCA_030433055.1 Polyangia bacterium | reverse complement strand
CCGATGGTCGTGAATTTCAACGCCCAGTCTGGGGGCACGCCAAGCATCGTCGTTCCCTTCACCTATACGATCCCGAGCAGCTACGCCGAAGGCGAGGGCGTGGTTCGGGTACTCCGCGGTGATGACTGCACGCTCGAAGCGAACCTCGGAGGAGGGCAGTCCGGATACAGCGGCTACATCGTCAGTTCCGGACCCGTGGCGGTCGCGGACCTCGACGGCGACAAGGTCGCCGAGGTGGTCGCTCGTGGTGCGGACGGGCACTGGGTGGCGTTCACTCGAAAGTCCGGAAGCTGGGGTGTGCTGTGGACGTCGGCCGATGTGATCTCCGCTGCCTGCGCTGGTTCGGCAGGTGGATCTCGCTGTGACGCCGGCTGGGCTGGCCCGTCGATTCATGATCTCGATGACGACTCGACCCCTGAGATCATCATCGAGGGCAGCGTGCTGAACGGGTTGACTGGTGTGACCCTGAGCTCATTGCCTCCGGGATACACGAGCTACGGGAACGGCCTGAACCCTGTGCTCGCCAACCTGGATTCGGATCCGAATGTCGAGCTCACCAACGGCGCCCTGGCGTGGGAGTGGAACGGGAACGCCTGGGTTCAGGAGAGCTTCACAGGCCCCGGCGCAGGCTTCGTGGCGGTCGCAGACTTTGGGGCCTATGGCGCGTCGTTACCTGCTACCAACCCCGAGCTCGCCGTGGTGCGTGGCGGGACGCTCAGCGTGGTGGCGATGGACGGCAGCGTGGTGCTTGGACCAGTCCCGGTGCCCGGTGGCGGTGGAGGCGCCCCGACGATCTCTGACTACGATGGGGATGGCTTGCCCGAAGTGGGTGTCGCTGGTGAGGCCTTCCTGACAGTCTATGATGTCGACTGTACGGCCACCCCCCGCACGGGCGGCACGTGCAGCGCAGGCAACGCTTGCGACGACTCGACGGGCGCGCCGGGGCCCTGCCCTGCGGGCATCCTTTGGTCGCGTCGCACGCAGGACAACTCCAGCAACGTCACCGGCTCTTCGGTGTTTGATTTCGAGGCCGACGGAGTAGCGGAGGTCGTGTATGCGGATGAGTGCTTCGTGCGGGTGTACGAGGGGACTAGCGGCGCCGTTCGCTTCAGTCAGTATCGCAGTTCGTGCACCTGGTACGAGAACCCGATCGTCGCGGACACCGATGGTGACTTCCGTGCGGATCTTGTTACGCCGTCGAACCTGGCCTGCTCGGACGCGGTCAACGGAATCGCTTGCACGATGCTCGACGGCGGTGTGGACACGCAGTTCCCCGGCTTGCGTTGCCAGGAAAACTCGGACTGCGCCTCTGGTGTGTGCGACTCCGGCCTGTGTCGCTGCACGGCGACAGCGGAGTGCTGCGCAGCTGCCACGGACGCGGATTGTCTTGAGGAAGGCTACGCTTGCGCGGCGCCTCCGGCGGGAACACCGGGGACCGGCAACACGTGCCGAGCCGCTCACCCCCACGGCGTCAGCGGGATTCGCGTGTATCAGGACGCCCATGACAGCTGGGTGCGGTCTCGTCCGATCTGGAGCCAACACGCCTACGCCGTGACTCACATCAACGAAGACGGCACGGTGCCTCCGCGCAGCATGTGGCAGGACAACTGGCTCGATCCTGATCTCAACAACTTCCGCCAGAACGTGCCGGGCATCGCCAATGGTCTTGCCACACCCGACCTCACCGCGGGCGCGTCAGCCTTCGACTGCGGCGCCGGGGGAGCCAAGCTGCAGTCACCGATCTGCAACCGGGGTGCCGAGCCGATCGGTGCTGGGATCAGCGTGGGCTTCTACGCCGATGGCAACCTGGCCTGCGGCGCCACCACGACCAAAGCCCTCAATCCAGGGGAGTGCGAGACGGTGAGCTGCACCTGGGCAGACGCACCAACCAGCAGCGAGGTGGACGTCACGGTGATCGCGGACGACAAGTCCGACCGTAACGAGTGCCGGGAAGCCAACAACCAAGGCACCATCGCAGGCGTGCGCTGTGAGCCACCGTCCTGAACCGTTGCTTGCCCTGAGAGGGGCGGGTAGCTTGGCAGCATGAAGATCGACACGGCGACCATCGCCAGGCTACGCGACGCGTTGATCCAGAGTGGGAGGCGGCAGGCTGCGGTGCTGTCGAGCGCCTACGAGACGCTCACCCGTGAGGGCCTGCTCTCCGAGGAGGAGCAGGACGCGTTGGCGCGCATCGAGCCGATGGTCGAGACGATGTTCCTGGTCATGTCCGCGGACGGCCGCATCTCGGCAGGCGAAATGGACGCAATCCGCGGAGCCGTGCGCGGGCTGACTGAGGGCTTGCTCCAGGAAGGCACCATCAAGGTGATGTTGGAGGGGTGCCAGAAGCGCCTGGACGAGGAGGGGCGATCCGCGCGGCTCGATTCGGTGACGGCCGTGATGCGGGGCGATCGGGAGGACGCTGAGGGGGCGTTCGCCTTGGCCGCCGCGATCGCGATGGCGGATCACGAAGTGGCGACCGAGGAGAACGAGCTGATCCTCGACATCGGAAACCGCCTTGGGATCGGCACCGATCGAGCGAAGGCGATCCTCGAACAGCTCGAAGAGGAACGCAGCGATGAGGGTGCGCCGGACACGGATCGGAACCCGACCGCTAGCTGAGCTTGTGCGGCGCTTCGTTTGGGTTTGGGGGTTAGGCGCGACTTGGGACCAACGAGTGCTCTCGCGCTTGCCTTCGGGAGCGCATCCACTCCAGCGCCCACCAGGATACGGCCACGGCGCCGAGCCCCGTTAAGCTGAAGGGCAGATCGCCGATCACCCGCAGCGCGGTCCAGTAGCTCGATCCACAGAAGAACAGCTGAAGCAGCAGGGCCAGCATGCGCCCGATGTAAGCGAGGATCAGACCGGGCAGCAGCTGCCGCTGACTGTGTACATCCACACGCCCGACGAACGCTGTCACTACCAATATTTCCGCCAGGATATATTTCCAGGTGAGGGCCGAGCCCACCACCCACAACGGAACATGGGAGTCGTTAAAGGCGCCTGCCGCCAGATCCATCCCGCCGAAGTCCAGCTGGCCAGTGAGCCCGATACGCTGAACGAAGATCAATCCGAAGACGAAGCTGACGCCCAGCAGCATGTCGAAGTACCCGGGCGAGTGACGGCGAACTTCATGTCGGGTACCCACGGGCTCCGAGTCGCGAGCCTCCTGTTGCCGTGTCCGCCAGGCGTCTCCAGCTGCTTCCGCAAGGATCAAGCTGGGCACCACGCCGAGCCATTCACGATCCCTGGAGACCCAGGCAAAGCCCGCGAGGCCGATCCACGTCGCAAGACGGCGGTGTCCGAGGACGGCGCTGCCCAGCGCGACGAGCGGCAGGATTACCAGCGCCGCACGACCAACCTGATAGGGCACGTAGCGGCGAGCGATCAGGCTCCCAACGACACCTAGCGTGCAGAGCAGCAACGTTTGAGTCTTCAGCGAACTCCTGCCGTGGGGATCCACCCGAGTGGACAAGGCATAGAGCACGATGAGCGTGATGGCGACGAACAGTGGGGTCCACTCCCCCGAGACAACCCATTTGGGCATCGCACCATCAGAGCGGACGACGAGTGGGAACAGCGTCACCAGTGCGCCCAGCGCGAACAGCAGTCGTGGCCACTCGAGCGCCGTGCGGTTGACCCGCAGCCGTTCCCAGCCGTCCGAACGGCGCGCCGGGCTGCCGATAGGGCCGAGCAAGCAGAACAACACCCCAACCACCGCTGCCGCGACGAAGCTGTGAGGCTGGGTGTTCGCCGGATAGCTGGCCACCAGCAAGCCGGGAATCAGGCTGGGCGCCAACCAGCGCATGCCTTCTGCACGCTTGGCCGTCCACAGCGGTCGCAGCAATGTCGCCAGCGCGAGCATGTTGCAGCAGATGAACAGCGTGACTCTCGAGATGTTGGGCCAGTGCCCTGGCAGGCGCTCCACGCTGAACACCAGCCAAGTACCTATGGCACCCAGAAAGAGCGCCGGGGGCAGGCTGGGGAGCAAACGTTTCCCTACGGCAAACCAGGCTACGATGCTGCTGGCGAAGATGGACAGCAGCAGTAGGACGAAGGCATTCTGAGAGGCTAGCCCGGTCCGCAGTCCGATCTGAGTGTCCACCACAGCGGTGACCTTGCGTGCGGCCAGCTCTCGCTCTCGGTAGCTGCTACGGGATTTGCAGCGGGCCAGGCTCTGCTTGGCTTCGGCCACCGCGCTGGCTCCGAGCTTGGCCTCCCCATACCCGAGGACCCGCTCGGCGTCCGCACAGGCCAGCTCCGCCCGTTGCCCCTCGCTGATGTTCAGCCAGCTCGACAACACCTGGCCTCGGCTCTGCTTCGGGGGAGTCGTGCCCAGCAGGGCGGCCAGAGTATTGGGGAGATCGACCTGATCCAGGGGTAGCTTCGGATGGACGTTCTTCGCGATTCCGGGACCGTAGGCGTACAGGGGCGAGCGCCTCTGTATGGGCACGTCAGCGCCGTGTGTGCCGCTGTCGGCGGCTCCGTGATCGCTCGTGACCACGACGGTCCACTTCGGAGAGACCTCGCCGAGCAGGTCCGAGAGCATGCGGTCGAACTCGTGGATGTGTTTCGTGTAGTGCGCCGAGTGGATCCCGTACGCGTGCCCCTGATGATCGGGGGTCACGAAGTGGGCGACGAGGAAGTTCGGCTCCTTGCCGAGCAGCTCTCGAGTGTCTCTGAAGGTCTGCTCGTTGAAGTCGAAATCGATCGCCACGCCGCGCGGGTCGAGGCGCTGCTCGCTGAAGGTGGGGCCATACATCCGCGCCCAGGCAGGGTCGCCCACCAGCATCAAGGTCAGGCCATCGCGCTTCGCGTTCTCCAGCCAAGAGTTGAATGGGGGAGGATCTGGGGTCAGGTTGTTGACCACTTGCTCGAGCTGGCCACGCTGCCCCGTGCCGTAGCTCAAGATCGCGCTCGTCGTCATCGACACGCGACCAGCCCAGATTTCCGCGCTGGAATTTCGCTCCATGGCCTCGCTGAAGCGCGGCATGAGCTCGTGGTTCGTCGCGATGTCGTAGCGCAGACCATCGACGACCACGAACAGCAGATGCTCGGTGAGCGGCTTGCTCTTCGGTCCCTCGAGCTGGGTCGGCGGGGGCTTGTCGGGGCGCAAGACGACGCCCATGACGCCGTAAGCCACGCCCGCGATGAGGGCGCTGACGAGGATGAGCAGAATGAAGGGACGGGACACTGCGGAGAGCCGTGAGCAGGAGGTCGCTCGGGTGCGCCCAGAGGCTCCGACAGCGACGCGAGTCAAGCTGGCTTGTAGTGCCGTCGTTGAGTCAGCTCAACCGATGATCGGCGCGCGTTCGCCATGATCTCGCCACCACATCGAAGGTGACCAAGCGCGCAGAAGGGTTTCCGCGCGCTTTCTTGCCGTTGGGAAACCGGCCTTGGCTCACCCCCTCGGTTTCGCTGCGACATGGATGTCAGCCGAAGGCTCGTACCGCTCTCGGCACTGCCCGCCGAGCCAGCCAGGATCCAGTGGAATTGGCCAATTAATTCCAATGGTTGGCTCGCGCGCGGTGAGTCGCCCCGGCCTGGCCCGCGCCTTGCACCACGCAACACAACCGCTTGGCGGGCTTACTTAACGCGCTGGCGCGTCCGGGGCGCCCTCGCGTTGCTTATCGTGTCGTGCACTTGCGCGGCTCGGCTCCTTCACTACTTGTCGCTTTTGCGGCCTAGCCGCGCTTTCTTGAGTTCTTGCTTTGGTCAGCTTCGGCTGACGATCGGGTTGGGGACACCCACGGGTGGGCTGCTGGCGCAACCCACCCGTGGGTGCTGTTTTTGTGGGCGGTCACTCGTGTGCCTGCCTTCGGGGTGTCGATGACGTGGGTTCATGAGCAATGGCTGGGGCGTGGCACGCGCTTGCGACCACTGGCTGCGGTCGGCTTCCTCGCCCTGTGCGTCGGGCAGGTCCACTGCGGGAGCAGTGATGACGACGGTGGCGGCGGCGGTGGCTTTGGGGGAACCACGGTTACCGGCGGCACCGGCGGGAGCAACGGTGGGATCGACAATGGCGGCAACGGCGGCGGCGGCGGCACTGGCGGCCAGGAACCGCCCCCAGAGCAGGAGCTCGAGAGCAGCTTCAAGGCCCCGGTAGCGACGGGCCGCTATGTCTGGACCGCCAACCCAGACAGCGGTCGTGTCGCACTGATCGATGCCTTCACCTTCGAGGTCCAGGTGGTGGAAGCAGGCTTCCAG